>RGTE01000015.1 GCA_010025475.1 Verrucomicrobiota bacterium | reverse complement strand
TCCAGCCCGTTGGGGCGTTTCCATTTCCGCACGACCTCGCCCACCGGATCCGGCAGGCGGGCCACCTGCCGCACGCCTTCCACCATGTCGGCAAACCGTTTTTCCGTGAGCTCCAACCGGTCCAGCAATGCGCCGGTCAACCCGGCGGCCTGGCCTGCCTCCACATCCTTCCGGTTGGCCTCCAGGATTTCCTTTTTCCGGCCCGTCAATTCGTCCGCCATCGCCAGGAGCAGGGCGTTCTTCTCGTCGGTCGAAACCACCGCCAGACGGCGCGACGCCGCTTTCGCCCGGAGGGCGAGATCCCTCACCCCGCTCATCGGGCGATCCAGGTTCCGGGTGCGGATGCCTTCACGGAATCGGTCAAAACATTGCGGCGCCGGCCATCGGCGATCAGCACGGGAACTCCGCGGGCCAGGGCGATGCGCGCAGCCTCCAGCTTCGAACGCATCCCCCCCACCGAACCCGCACTGCCGGCTCCGCCCGCACAGGCGAGAATCTTATCGTCGATTTTGCGGACGCGCCGGATCAGCTGTCCGCCGCCGTCCGGCCGGCTCATCAACCCGGGCGCATCGGTCAGGATCACTAGGCGGTCCGCCTTGGCCAGGATAGCCACGTGCGCGGAAAGCCGGTCGTTGTCGCCAAAAGCATTGAGCAGGGCGATCTCCTCGAAGGAAAGGGCGTCGTTCTCGTTGAAAACCGGAATGGCCCGCTTCTGCCGCAGAAGCATCTGCAGGGTCGCCCGGGTGTTGTCGTAGATCCGGCGGCTGTCCAGGTCCCACGAAGTGAGAAGAATCTGGGCAACGAGTAGCCGGTGGGGGGCCAACGCATCGGCGTAGGCCCGCATGAGGAGAGGCTGCCCAATCGTGGCGCAGGCCTGCAGTTCCGAGCGCGAGGCGGGGCGTTGTTTCATTTTCAGCGCCTGCATCGCGGCCCGGATCGCCCCGGAGCTGACCAGCACCACCTCGTGCCCGGCCCGTTGCAGACCGCGGAGGACGCGAGCAAACTGCTGCCGATTTTGACGACGATTCTCATGGAAAAGTTTTTTGCCCCTTACGGGCGCCGGCCTTCCACGGCCTTGAGGATCAGATGGAGAAGCTTGGATCCGGCAAAAAGTTTCCCGGCCCAGCGTCCCGCCCCGCCCTTGCCGCCGGAGAAAAGCTGAACGGCCGCCCAACCCAAGCCGGCCCACTGGCTGGAAAAGCGGAGCATCTTTTCCCCTCCGTCGATCCAACGGCCCACCTCGGAAAGCTGGCCAACGGCGCGGCGGAACTCCCACCCGGCCCGGCGGGAGGAGGCGGCACAGGCCAGGCGCGCTTCCCGCGCGCGTCTCAGCGCTTCGAGCTCAACCATTCCCGGTCCCTCTGGAATTCGGCGACGGTGTCGGCGAACGGCATGCCTTCCCCGATCGTGCGCTTGCGCATGCGGAGAAAGGCAAAGAGGGCGCCGGCGCCGTAAAGGATCGCCAGCCCCAGCAGGGCGAGAATCCGGGCATGCGGATCGGGCCAAACGGAAAGCACCACGGCGAGGGAGGCCACCAGCAGGGCCAGGGCCCCCAGCACCAGCGCGATGGCCAGCCACAGCACGGCCTCCACCGCCCGCCACTTCTCCTCCTGCAGCTCCGCCCCGAGCAGGCGCAGACGTTCCTCCACAAGTTTTACGGAGGTCAGGGCCAAATCGCGCAAGGCGGAGATCATGGCTACCCTACTTTCGGTTGAGCAACGCGCCGATGATCAGTCCGGCCACCAGCGCGGCTCCGACGGACTCATAGGGATGCTTGCGAATCACCTGGTCCACCTCCTTCAAACCCTCTTCGGCCGCCTCCTTCACGTCGTCCAAGTTGCGGAATCGATCCTTGGCGGCTTCGATTTTCCGGGCCAGTTCCTGGCGGACCTCCTTGGCCTTTTCTCCCAATTCTCCCGCGGTGGCATGGAGGAGTTGTTCGGCATCGGCAATCACACCCCGGACCTCACGGGCGATGGATGCCGTGCCTGTCTTGCGGGACGTTTTCTTTGCTTTGGTTTTGGCCATCGGGAGATTGTGCCTGCCACCGTTTGCGGGGGCAAGCTTGCTAACCCCCCGGATTCACTGGGCTTAAAGATCCAAGTCGTTGGAGGCCAAGCGTTTTTCGAGGAGGTTCCGGGCCGTATGCCTGGCCCTGAGACGGGAATCAAACCAGATTTCCCCGAACATCTGTCCTAGCACGGTGAAAATCCCCAAAAGGGGAAGTGCCAGCAGTAGGCCGTAAACCCCTCCCAACATTCCGCCGGCAAAAATCATCATCACCGTCACCAACGGGTGCACGTGCAGCGCCCGACCGACGGTGGCAGGCGTGTAAACAAACTCGTCCAGCAGGCGAACCCCGCAGAAAAGAAGCACGACCCCTAGGAGCAACTGGGGATGATGCGGGGCTTGGAGCGCGCAGACACAAATCGCCACCAACCCCCCCACCGCGGTGCCCAGATACGGAACCCAGGCAAACACCGCGCAGACCAGACCCAACAACAAGGCCTGCCATAAGGTGAAAATTCCCATACCCAGGCCGAGCAACCAGAGACCGATTCCCAGGCTCACCGTGTCCAGCACCGTAAGCCAGAACATGCCCCGGAAGTAGGCGTGCATCTGGCGGTTCATCCGGTCGAACAACAACAGCGTCTTTTCAAAAAAAGCGTTCGGAACGGCCCGCAGGATCATCTGGTGAAACGCCGTGCCGTCGCGGAGGAAAAAGAAAGTGAGGAACGGCACCAGCAAAAGACTCGGCAGCCACTTGAAGCCGAAAAGAGCGGCATCACCGGCGAACTGGGTGGCCCTCCCCTGGGCGAAGAAATCGATCCGGGCTTGGAGGCCGGCCGACAAACCCGCCCGTTTGGCCAAGGGGAACCGGGACTCGATGTTTTGCAGAAACTCGGAGGCGATCTGGGTCAACCGTTGCATCGTGTCCGGCAAATTCGTTTGGAATCGGCTGAGGGAATTGAGCATCGCGGGCAACACGGTGAGGGACGCCACCACACACAGCAGGGAGGCGAGGATCAGAAAGATGCCCAGGGAATGGTTCGGGGAAACCCCCCAGTGCTGCAGCCGCAGAAGAAACGGGTGCACGAGATAGTACAGCACCACCGCCAAAATCAGAGGCAGGGCCAGCCAGGCGATCCGGTCCAGCAAAACGATTGAGCCGAGCGTCCCGCCGATCACCCCGATCCAGATGACCGGATGTTCAAGCCGCCGGGGCTGGGGAAGTTTGATTTCCTGATTCAAGCTTCAGGAAAAAATGTGGGAATCGCTGTTGCCTTCCAGCAACCGCTGCAGGCGTCCGGACATCAGCCGGGCCACCTGAATGGCCACCTTGAATCCCAGCCTGGGCCGGGAGTCCGCCAGCCTTTCCAGCTCCGAACGGAATAGGGCAAACGCAACCGAAGGCTCTTCCGCCACCACCGTGGCCAACCGTGGGATGGATTTCAGCAGGGCAATCTCCCCGAAGCACTCCCCGGGCAAAATCTCCCCGAGATTTTTCTTTTTCAACATTCCCTTGCGGGAAACCCGGAACTTGCCCGAGACGACGATGTAGACCCCCTCGCCCTCCTCCCCCTCGTCAAAAACAATCTCCCCGGCCAGATAATTCCTCTCATGGAGGTAAGGCTTGAGGTTTTCCAGCTCCTGCCGGGTGCAATCCTGGAAGATGGGGGTGGAACCAACCACTTTGAGCTTGGGATCCAGGGGCGGAAGGCGGAAGGGGTTCGGGAACTTCATCAGGAAAACAATCTCCCCAACCCATGCCCACGGCCAGCGGAAAAGTCCGTCTTTGCTCTTGGGAGCCTACCCGCCTCCCTTTAGGATTTGGTTTTATGGAAATTAAGGAGAAAAACGAGAAAGACGTCGTGGTTCTGGCCATTCAGGGGGAGATCGACCTGCATGTCTCACCCACGCTCCGCACCGCTCTCAAGGCCAAGGCCCAGGCAAAAACCCCTCGCCTGCTCCTGAATTTTGCGGAGGTCGCCTATATCGACTCCTCCGGGCTCGCCACCCTCATCGAGTACTACCAGTCCGCCCGCACCTACCAGGGCAAATTCGGCCTCTGTTGCCTCAACCTCTCCGTGCGCAGTTCCATCGAGCTGGTTCGCCTGACCGAGGTCTTCTCCATCTTCCCCACCGAGGCTGAAGCCTTGAAGTCCCTCGCCTCCTCTTGAGATTCATCGTTGATGCCCTGCGCCGCGTGGAGGGGGATGGTTACGTCACCCTCAACGCCCGCATTTACAGCTTCCTGCTTTGGGGCCTGACCAACCCCCGCGTTCTTTCCCCCTCCCTCACCCTGCGGCAGATGATCCGCATCGGCGTGGAGGCCCTGCCCATGGCCAGCCTGCCGCATCGGCGTGGAGGCCCTGCCCATGGCCAGCCTGGTCGCGCTCAGCGTCGGCTTCATCCTCGCCATGCAGGCCTCCACCGAACTGGGGAAACTGGGCGCCAATGCCTTCATCCCCGACCTCGTGTCTCTCAGCCTCCTTCGCGAGCTCGGCCCCCTTCTCATCGCCATTATTGTGGTGGGCCGAAGCGGTTCCGCCGTCGCCGCCGAACTGGGCACCATGAAGGTCAACGAGGAGATCGAGGCCCTCAAGGTGATGGCCATTTCCCCGACCCGGATCCTCGTGGTCCCCCGCTACCTCGCCCTCATGATCATGCTGCCCATCCTGACGGTTTTTGGAAACTGTGTCGGCCTGGCCGGCGGTTGGGCGGTTTGTGTCGGCACCCTCGACATGACTTCTTCGTTCTACATCACCCATGCCGTCCAGCGGCCGGAATTGTGGGATCTCTACTCCGGTCTGATCAAAAGCGTCGTCTTCGCCCATCTCATTATCACCATCGCATGCTATCAGGGGCTCGGCGTCACCGGCGGGGCGGAAGGCGTGGGACGGGCCACCACCGCCTCCGTTGTTTATTCCATCCTTTGGATCATCATCGCGGATGCGGCCCTGACCGGCCTCTTCTTCTTCGTGCTATGAGAGAGGCCCCCAGAAAAATCGCCTCCGGCCCGAAGAAGATTTTCAAGGCCGGGGAGGTCATTCTTGAGGTTCGGGATCTGGTCCAGGTCTTCGGCGACCGCCGCGTTCTCGACAACATCAGCTTTCAGGTCCGCGCCGGTGAAACCTTCGTGATCATGGGCGGCAGTGGTTGCGGCAAAACCACGCTCCTGCGTTGCCTGATCGGGGCCCAAAAGCCCACCTCCGGATCGATCCACCTGTTCGGCGAGGATATCACCAGGATGGATCCGTTCGAAATGGACCGAATTCGCCTTCGCTTCGGGATGAACTTTCAGTTTGGGGCCCTCTTCCAGTCCATGACCGTTGGGGAAAACATCGCCCTCCCTCTCCGCCAACATAGCGACGTCGATCCCTCGCTCATTGAGATGATCGTGAAGATGAAGTTGGAGCTTGTCGGCCTGACCGGGTTTGAAAACTTCATGCCCTCCGAGCTTAGCGGCGGCATGCGCAAGCGGGTTGGCCTGGCACGGGCCATGGCGCTGGATCCCGAAATCCTCTTTTCCGACGAACCCACTTCCGGCCTCGACCCCGTGATGACCGCGGTGGTCGACCAGCTCACCCTGGATGGCACCCGCAAGATCGGCGCCACCGCCGTGGTCGTGAGTCACGATATGACCAGCGTTTTCCGGATCGCAACCCGCATCCTCATGCTCGGCAACGGCCCCCGGCAGGGCCAGGTGGTGGCCGAGGGTACCCCCGAAGAAATCCGGAAAAATCCCGATCCCTTCCTCCAACAGTTCGTCCGCGGGGAGGCGGATGGTCCGATTCCTCTTCGCATGGCCCAAGATGAATACTTGAAACACCTTCTCGGGGACGGCTGAATCTAACCTTTGCGTCATGAAGACTTTCCGAGCTGATTTCCTGGTGGCCGCCCTGGTCATCCTTTGCAGCGTCGTCATGCTGCTTGCGTTGACGGTGGCGATTTCTGGCACCCATCTGACCGGCCCCAAGGCCACCCTGACGATCGATTTGCCCTCGGCGGTCGGCCTGGACAAGCAGGCGGAAGTCCGTTACGCCGGTGCCGCCGTCGGCCGGATCCGTTCGGTCCGCCCCCTTACCGACGAGGAAAGGGTCAAAGTCTCGCCCGAATGTGCCATCCGCGTCGTCGCCGATATTCATCACTCCCTTCCCGAACTCCGCATCGGCACCACGGCATCGATCACGGCGGATACGATTCTGGGTGAAAAGTATCTAAACTTGGAGCCCGGACCGGTCACCAATCCCGGGCTGGCTCCCGGCACGATCCTGTACGCCAGACGTTCCGCCTCCCTCGACGAGGTCATGACCGCCGGCAAAACCCTCCTCGACAAGGCAAACGAGCTGATCGCCAAAAACCAGGATGCCATCAACAAGGTCGTCGCCGATCTCAAGGTCGTCCTCGATAATTTCAAGGTCATCTCCACCTACGGAAAAACTTTCATGGGTACGGTCGCCCGCAAGCCTTGGCGCTTGATCTTTGGCGGACCCGTGCCGCGCCTGCCCACCGAGGATAAAATTATCTCCAGCGACAAACCTGTTCCCGCCCCGGTCCCCACCGACTGACGCGTGGCCACGGCTTCCCCCGCTCCCGAAGCCGCGCTCGAAATCGAGCTCGCCCCGCCCCGCCTTCACGGTTTGCGTCTCTTGGCGGAACAATGGGCCCGCCACGCCGGCTTTGGCGATCTTGAGACCGCCCGCATGCTTGCCGGGGTTGACGAGGCCCTGGCCAACATCCATTTGCACGCCTACTCCGGCAGGCCCGGTTGGGTCCGGATCGAGGTGGAGCGCAGCCCTGGGGAACTGGTGTTTCGCCTGATGGATCGCGGCAAGGCGTACGACCCGGAGCACGCCTCCTCCCGGAAACCGGGCGAAGTGGGAGTAGGCGGCTGGGGGGGGCTGATCATCCGAGAGGGATTCCCACGCATGGAAAGAAAGCGGGTGGGGGAAAAAAATATCCTGCTTCTCGCCCGACCTCTTCGGGGCGAAAAAGGGAAGGCATGAAATTCACCTTTTGGGGCACCCGGGGCAGCATTCCCACCCCGTCCAATCCCAATGCCCCCACCCACGAGTACGGGGGCGACACCACCTGCGTCAGCCTGGAGTGGGGCGAGGACGGCTTGCTGATTGTGGACGCCGGCACCGGTCTGCGCCGTGCCGGTTTTCATTGGCTTCGTTCCGGTCGCAAGAAGTTCACCCTGCTCTTCACCCATGCCCATTGGGATCACTTGCAGGGCTTTCCTTTCTTCGCCCCTGGCTACGTGGAGGGAGTCACCATGGAAATTCTTTCCCCCCGTCTCCCCAACCGCCCTCCGGGCAATCTCATTCAAAAAGCCCTCTTTGCCCAGCAGGAGGAGCCGTACTTTCCTGCGGGTTTTCCCGAGCTCAAGGCCCGGATCACCTTCCGCGAAGTTCAGCCAGGCGAGGAAATGAAGTTCGCCTCCGGCAACGAGATCGTCCGCGTGCAAAGCGCCCTCACCCGCCACCCCGGCGGTTGTTTCGCCTACCGCTTTGACGGACCCGGACGCGGCGGCGAACGCTCCCTCGTCTTCGCCACCGACAACGAGCCCCCGATCGATCCGTCCAGCCCGCTCATCAAGCTGACCCAGAACGCCGATTTTTTGATTTGCGACGGACAATACACGGACGAAGAACACGAAAAACGGCGCGGATGGGGTCATGGCACCCCATCCCTTTGCCTTCAGGAAGCCGTGGTCGCGAAAGCCAGACGCCTGCTGGTTACTCATTTCGATCCCGGTCACACCGACGTCCAACTGGAAAAGATGGAGGATGAACTCATCGCGATGGGCGGGAAACAGGGCCTCCAAGCCGCGTTTGCGCGGCAAAATCAAACCGTCGAACTTTGATCGGCCGGACGTTTAAGGCTCAGGCGCCGCTTGGAACTCACCCATGAGGCGATGCTCGACAAACTCACCCTGCAGGTTCACGAAACCGCTTTTGCCCGAAAAAAGGGTGACGCGGGCCCAGCCCGACCGGAAGCTATCCACGGTTAAATAACGCGCTTCCACGGAAACCTTGCCCCGAGCATCCAGAAACCCCCAAGCCGCTCCGACCCGGAAAGGAATCCGCCCCTCGCGGGCCTCCCGGATCTCGTCATAGGCAGGCTCCACCACGTAGGTACCCTTGGAATCGATCAAACCCCACTTGCCCCCCACGGCCCCGGGTGCCAGGCGATCCCCCAAAGGCGGCGCCAAATCGACCCCCGTGATGCCTTCGAAGCAGCCGGTTTTATCAACGATTGCATAGTTGCCCCCTACCTGCACTGCCGCCACCCCTTCGCGGAAGGGGCGCACATCGGAATAGTAGGGGTGAATCCGCCAACTTCCATCCCTGCCCACGAAGCCCCACTTGCGACCTTGGCGCGCCGCCGCCAACCCGGCGGTAAAACATCCCACCCAATCGTATCGCTCCGTGCCGACCCGCTTGCCCTCCTCATCCAGCAGGAACCAGTCTTTGCCGACCCTGACTCCCGCCCTGCTGTCGGTAAATGGCCAAGCCCAGTCATATTGGGCTGCCAAGACCAGGGCTCCCCGTTCATCCACAAAGCCGAATTTTTTTCCCAGCCTCACCGGCTGCAGCCCCGCCAGGCTCTCCGCTTGCATGGGAAGGACGGGAAGAAGAAGTAGCACTGCCAAGCTGGTCCCCAAGTAACGCATGGAAAAATCATCTGCCTTCCGGGGGCGGTTTGACCATTTCGGACGCTTGCACGTGAAAATGACCGGGGAATAACTTGAGGGCAACGCCCTCCCTTGTCCTGCCTTCGCTTCTCCCTAGTCTGGCATGGATGCTCTCAAAAGAAGCGAGAAAAAGATTGTCTGAAGAAAGATGTGCCGGATCCCTTCTCTGGCGCTCGATCTACGCCCTGGGCTCCCTGGATCTTGCCATTCTTCTTCTTCTCAGCCTGGCAGGGGTTTGCGCCATCGCCACGTTTCTCGAGTCAGGCTTCAGTGCCCGCGTGGCCCGCGCGTACGTATACCATGCCCCGTGGTTCAATGTTTGGCTTTTGCTGCTGGGTCTGAATCTCACCTGCTCGGCCGCCACCCGTTGGCCGTGGGAAAAAAAACACGCCGGCTTCGTCATCACCCATGCCGGTATCATTGTCCTTCTCGCGGGCGCGCTTCTCGGTCGTGCCCGTGGATTCGAGGGCTCGGTCGACCTGCTCAAGGGCGCACCGCCATCCGGCGAAGTCCTTCTGGATCGCCCCCGTTTGACCGTCGAGAGCCCGGCCACCGGCCAACTCTTCTCCACGCCCTTTGACCCGGAAGTCCGGCCACCCCGGCCGGACCGGCCCCGCCTGCTTCCTCTGCCCGGATCGGACGTGCGCCTCCTCATTGACGGCTTTACCCGCCGCTCCCATGAAAAAGCCGTCCTAACCGCTGATCCCTCCGCCGGCCAACCGGGTCTCACCCTCGAACTCACCGGCCCGTTTGGCCCCGAACCGATTCTCGCCTCCCTCACCCTGGGCAGCTTTCCGCGCCTGGACCTTGGCCCTATGGCGGTTTTGGAGTTTCGCGATTCCCTGACCAAAGAGCCGGAAACCCGTCCGACCTTCCGCGAAACCCAGATGGTCCTTGCCCAGGACCCCTCTCATCCGATTCTTCACAACACGGCCGGCCTTTCCAGCGGGTATCGTTTCTTTGTCGGCTCCCGCGAAGACCGGGCCCCCATGGAATTCGAGATTCTCCGGCCGGACGGCTCCGGCGAAGTCTACCGCCTGAAGGAAGTTCTCGGGAAAACCTTGGTCGATCCGGACGGCACAAAAATTCTCGCCGCGCGGTACTGGGCGAATCTCGTCCTCCGGGACGGCCAGCCCGCCTCGGAAGGCGACCACCCCGAAAACCCGGCCGTTCTCGTCATGCTGGAAGGCTCCGTCGCCGATCCGGCCGCCCCCGCCCGCCTGGTTTTGGCTCAAGGTGTAACTCCCGGCACGGTTCTCTATCGGGGCGAATCCGGCGGGGAGAACCCCGTTACCGGGGAGATTCGGGTCGGGGAAAAGTTCTCCCCCGGATGGCGCGGTTGGTCGGCCCGCCTGCTCGCTTGGGAGCCATCCGCCCGGATCGAGATGGTCACCGAACCGTTGCCCGTTTCCGACCCTCGTCCCGGCCGCCCGGCCATTCACGCCCGCCTTCGCCATCCTTCCGGACAGGAAGGCGGGGCCCGTTGGATCGCCTCCGGCACCTCCTCGATTTTGCAAACCGAAGGAGCCGCTTCCCGCATCGGGTTTGGTCTCGAACTTCAGCCCCTCCCCTTCACCGTTCGCCTGGATTCCTTTGAGGTGCCGCGCGATCCGGGCACGGAGGAACCCTCCAACTTCCTCGCTTCTGTCACCTTTGCGGAAGAGAAGAAGAATCTGGAGGTTCCGGCCAAGCTCCAGATGAACCAGCCCGCCACCTTCCCGCCGGGTCTTTGGCCGCAGATCACCGGCTTGTCCTACAAATTCTCCCAGGCCGGCTGGGACCCGCAAAACCTGAACCGCACCACTCTGCAGGTTCTCCACGACCCAGGTTGGATGCTGAAATGGGCCGGCTCCCTTCTTGTCGTGGCGGGAATCTTCTCCATGTTCTACCTTCGCGACCCCAAATCCGCTGACGCATGAGACGGCTTCTTTTCCTTTTTTGCCTTTTGGCTGTCGGCGCCCCCGTGCGGGCGGACGTGACCCTTGCCGACAATGACTCCTCCTACGACTCCCTGCCCATCCAGCATCGCGGCAGGGTGAAGCCGTTCTTTGGTTTTACCCAAGAGATGGCCGCTTCCCTGACTGGCCGCACCACGGTCTCCGTGCCGGAGCACGGTCGTCTCAGTTCCCGCCAATTCATTCTGTCGCTTTGGCAACATCCGGAGGGATGGGAAGAGGAACCCGTCATCCTCATCGATAACGCCGCCCTGCGCAAAGAGATCGGGCTCGAGGGCAAGGAGCGCTTCCACAGCTTTACCCGGCTCAGCACCCTCTCCCGCCTCAACCAGCTGGCGGCGGATGCGGACGCCGCCCGGGCTTCCGGCACGGCCACTCCCGTGCCTCCGCTGGCCTCGGCCGCCCAAACCGTGCGCATGAGGCTCGCGATTTTTTCCTCCCTCCTTTCCGGCGATGCCTTCCGGATGATTCCGCCTCCCGTCGGCTCCCGTCCCGGGGCTGCCTGGGCACCGGCCGCGTTTCAGTCCGCCGAATCCCTTCGCAACCTCCAGTCCCGGGGTGAATTCTCTTCCACCAAACTTCAGGCGGAGTCCTTATACTTTAACTTCCATCCTTTCCGCTGGGCTTGGGTGGCGTGGCTGCTCTCTGCGGTCTGTCTGCTCCTCGCCGGACATGCGGCTTCCGGATTCGGACGCCGGCTCGGTTGGCTTCTGGCCTTGGCAGGTTTTCTTCTTTTGGTGGGCGGATTTTCCCTGCGCGTCTGGCTGGCCGGACGCCCTCCCGTCACCAACATGTACGAGAGCATTCTTTGGGTGGCTTTTGGCACCTCCCTGTTCGCGCTCTTTTTCTCCGTCCGCCACCGTTCCCAGGCATACCTTCTTGCCGCTTCTCCCGTCGTGATTTTGGCCCTGATCGCTTCCGATCTGCAGCCGGCGGTGCTTGATCCTGCGATGAACCCCTTGGTGCCGGTGCTGCGCAGCAACTTCTGGCTTACCGTTCACGTCCTCACCGTCACCTTGAGCTATGGTGCCTTTGCTCTGGCCACCGCCCTCGGCCATTTCCTCGTCATCGGGGCAATCCGCAAAAACGCCCCCTTGCCCAACGACGATCCCGGAGTCATGCATCTCTATCGTGCCCTCCAGATCGGCATTTTGCTGCTGGCCACGGGCGTCATCCTTGGCGGCGTCTGGGCCAACTACTCTTGGGGCCGATTTTGGGACTGGGATCCCAAGGAAACTTGGTCCCTCGTGGCTCTCCTCTCCTACCTCGTCCTGTTGCACGGCCGCCTGGCGGGCTGGTTCACCGGCTATGGCCTCGCGGTCGGCTCCATCGCCGGATTCCTCACCATTCTGATGGCCTGGTACGGTGTGAACTTCGTGCTCGGCAAAGGTCTCCACAGCTATGGTTTCGGCTCCGGCGGCCAGTCTTACGTCGCCGCCTTTGCTCTCGCGGAAGTGGTTTTCATCCTCTTCGCCCTCCTCCGCCGCCCCCGAGCCGTTTCAGCTCGAGCCTCCACTTAAACTTACTCTCTTCCCGTGGCTTCCACTCTTTCCCTTGTCGACCTGAAACTTCGCTGCCATCTCGGCGTGCCCGATGCCGAACGCCGCAAACCCCAGACCGTCCTCTGCACCGCTGTTTTTCCGGTTCCTTCTCTGTCGCAGGCCGCCCATCGGGACGATCTTCGAAAAACGGTCGATTATCACGCCCTGAGCCGGATCCTGGAGTCGGAGGCACGCCGGACGCCCCGCAAACTCCTCGAGCGACTCGCCCACGACCTCGCCCGTGCGGCCTGCCAAGCTTTTCGCCTCCCCTGGATCGAGCTGGAGTTGAAAAAATTCATCCTGCCCAACACTCGCTGGGTCTCCCTTCGGGCTCGCTTTGGCGCCAAGGAGCTCCGCTAATCGTCCGATTCGGCTTCCCTGTCTCGGGGTGTTTTTTTAATTTTTCATGATGCGCGGACTTTTTCTTTTCCTCATCGCTTTTGTCTCCTGGGCCCAAGCCACCCTGCCCCTGGAGATGGTCGCCGGGCCCGGCGCGGATACCCTGACCCTTCGCCTCGGCAGGTTGCCGGAAGCCTCCAAGCCCCTGCTGATTGTGGCCACTTCCTCGGGCCCTCATGGAGCCGGCATGGTTCCCTTTGGCCAAAACAAAACCGGCTCCACCCTGTTTCTTCCCTTTCAAGCCGACCACATTCTCCTCGTTCGGCCCTCCGGCGAACCCAAGGTCGCCCTACGCAAATTCAACGGTTTCGGCCTGGCGCCGGAAACCAAAGATCCTGCCGATGTGAAACTTTCCGCCGGCAAGGACGGCGGAGTGGAACTGCAAATCCCGCGCGCCTGGGCCGGCACCAACGGCACCCTTGGCGTCGTCGCCGCCCTCAAGGATCTCTCCGCCAACTCCGGTTGGGGTCGGGTGATGGATTCGACGGATCCTTATCTCTTCCCCGGGGAAAACGACCGTTACCTCTCCCACTACCTCTCCTTTCCCGTGCCAGCCTCCGGTCCCGTGGAACCCGCCTCCCCCCAGCTCCTCGCCCGCGGCGCCGGCAAACTCCGCATCTACCAGATGTTCCCCCGGCTCTTCGGCAACACCAACACCAACCGGATCCCGAATGGGACTTACGATCAGAACGGCTGCGGCAAGTTTGCCGACCTTAACGATCAGGTTCTCACTTCCCTTAGGCAAATGGGCTTTGATGCCGTCTGGGTGACCGGTGTCCTTCGCCAGGCCACCACCCGAGACTACTCCGCCATCGGCCTGCCCCCGGACGATCCCGATCTCCTCAAGGGCATCGCCGGCAGTCCCTACGCCATCCGCGACTACTTCGACGTCTGCCCCGACTATGCCGTCGACCCCGCCAAACGGATCGACGAGTTCAAGGCCCTCCTCGCCCGGGCCAAGAAACATGATCTGAAAATCTTCATGGATTTTGTGCCGAACCATGTCGCCCGCAGTCACGATTCCGTGGTCCACCCGGACAAAAACTTCGGCAAGGATGACCAAGGCACCGAGTTCTTCTCCTCGGATGACTTCTACTATCTCAAGGCCGGCTCCGAGGGGCCTCCCTTGCGCCTCGCCACCTTCGATCCGAAAAAGAAGGAGCCCCTGACCCCCACCACCAAGGTGATCTGGGAGGATAAAGAAAACCGCTTCCCGGGACTAAAGGAAAAAATCGACGGCCTGTTTCCGGGCGAATCCCAGCGCGGTCGCGTCACGGGGGACAACCAAAACACCTGGTTGCCCAACCAGGACTGTTGGTACGAAACCATCAAGTTCAACTACGGCTACGACTTCACCCAAGGGGCAAAGGGCAAAAGAAAGCATCCCACCGTCCTTCAGCCCGATCTCCCCGTCCCCAATCTTTGGAAAAAAATGGATGCCGTGTTGGCCTACTGGCAGGAGATGGGAGTCGACGGGTTCCGCTGTGACGTCGCGCACATCGTCCCTTCCGAATTCTGGCACTGGGCCCTGGCCCGTGCTCGGGAACGGAATCCCAAAACCTTTTTTTACGCGGAATGCTACGAGGGGGATGTCCGCCTGGAAGTTCCCGATGCCAATCCGGATCTGGCTCCATTCAAATCCAACCCCACCAGCCTGCTGGAAGCCGGCTTTGACGCCGTCTATGGGCACGACGCCTACAAGCGCCTGATGGAAATTTACCAGGACAAGGCCTGGGCCAACGATCTGGACAAAGCCGGTCGCGCCGGCTTTGTCGGCGACAATTCGGTTCGCTACGCGGAAAATCATGACGAGGTGCGCGTCGCCTCCCCACAGCACTGGGGCGGACACGGACCCCGGGTCGGCCGGCCGGTTTGCGGAATCCTCTTCGGCCTCTCCCGTGGCCCCGTCATGGTCTACTACGGCCAGGAAGTGGGGGAACCGGCCGACGTGGGCGCGGCAGGTTTCGAATTGGACAAGGGACGCACCACTTTCTTCGACTACTGGTCCGTTCCCACCCTCATCCCATGGATGAACAACGGGAAGTATGACGGCGGAGGCCTCCCCGAGCTGAACCGGGAACTCCGCGCCTTCTACGGGCGTCTCCTCAACAGCCTGACCCATCCCGCCCTGGCTCAGGGCAATTTCATCCCGCTTAACCCTGCCAACCGGGAAGGCAACCCGACCTATCACGTTGCCGGCGGGGACAAGGACTCCGGTCGCTGGCTCTACTCCTTCCTCCGCTACGATCCGGTCTCGAAGCGCTCCCTTCTTGTGGTCGCCAATCTCCACCCCAAAAACGCCGCTTCGGGCGTAAAGCTGAAGTTCTCCCAGGAGGCCACAAAACTTCTGGCTTTGACACCCGAAGCCACCCTTTCCGGTTCCGATCTCCTCGCGGC
>RGTE01000140.1 GCA_010025475.1 Verrucomicrobiota bacterium | reverse complement strand
TAGGACTGAAGGGCGGCGGGGAGATCCTTCTCCCGAACGACCGTGGCCTTCTCTCTGGTGACTTCCATGTTTGTTTTCATACAGGGTTAGAACGGTGCGTTGATAGAACGTTCGGACTTTTTTTATGGGGGGCAAATTTTGTCAAGGGACAGACCTATATAAACTTATGTAAACCAAAGATAATCAACGAAATAAAATTTAACCAAAAAGAGTGTTTTTGAGGCTAAAAATTTCAAAAACTCACCTCCGGCACAAAAAAATTTCCCCGAGCCGATGAAAAAAACCTAGTTACGTTTTGAAGACGGATGGGGAGAGACGAGCCTCCGGCTCGTCCGATGCCCAATGGAGAACCCGAAAAAACTTCCATCGGACGACCGGGACGGTCGTCCCTACCGAGGCTGGAATCATGTATATTCAATGTCCATGAAGGGTCTGCATCAACCCACCGACTGGGTGATTGAGTCCAAAGATCGCGGTCTTTACCTCTCGCAGGTGGATTTGTGGATGGATCCGCAGCGCCCCCAAAAGCGGGCGTTTGTTTCCCACGCTCATTTTGATCACCTTGCCCCGCACGATCAGATTCTGGCCAGCCCACCGACGGCGCGACTTCTGAAAGCGAGAACTCCCAAGGGCACAAAAATCAGGGAGATTCCCTTCGGTCAGCCTTTTTCTCTTGGGAACGGGGCCGTGCTTAAGCTGACGCCCGCCGGACATATTTTGGGCTCGGCGATGGCCTGGGTGGGGCGAACCAAGCCGAAGAGGACGAGTCTGCTTTACACCGGCGATTTCAAACTTCGCGAGGGTGGGTCCTCGGAGGCGTGTCGCCCACTGAAGGCCGACGTGCTGGTGATGGAAACTACGTATGGTCTGCCGCGTTATCTCTTCCCGCCTTCCCGAAAAGTGATGCAGGATATTTTGGCTTTTTGCCGGGGTGCGGTGGAGGACGGCGAGGTGCCGGTGTTGCTGGGCTACTCGCTGGGGAAGAGCCAGGAGTTGTTGTCCGGATTGGCGCAGGCGGGGCTTCCTGTCCTCCTCCATCCTTCGGTCCACCGGATGACCGAGATTTACCGGGAGCTGGGGGTGAAGTTTCCTGAAACGCAGCTTTGGAAAAAGTCGGGCAAGAAGCCGGAGAAGTCGGTGGTGATCTTTCCCCCGCAGGCGGCCCATTCCGTGCAGCTGCGCGGCATCGCCAACCGGCGGGTGGCGGCTGTGACCGGCTGGGCTTTGGCCCCGGGCGCGAACTATCGGCTGGGTTGTGACGTGGCCTTTCCGCTTTCCGACCATGCCGACCACGCGGAACTGAAGGAGATGGTCAAAAAGGTTTCGCCTTCGGAAATCCGGACCTTGCACGGTTTTGCCGCCGAGTTTGCCGCGGAATTGCGGGAGGAGGGTTGGAACGCGTGGCCGGTGGCCGGAGATACCCAACTGTCCCTGTCCCTACAGTCGCCCACGCGAAAAAAGGAAAAACCCGCCGGGGAGGCCGGGCCGGTTCCAAAATCGGAGTTCGGGTCGTTCGTGCAGGCTTTGGAGCAGGCCTCCTCGACCTTCCGAACCCAAACGAAGACGGAGACATTGGCGGGATTTTTCCAAAGCCTTTCGGCTCCGGCGCTGGAGACGGCGGTGCGGATGTTGGCGGGGAAGGGGCCGAATCTGCAGGTGGGTCTGGCCCTGATCCGCCGGGCGGTGTTGGAAGAGTTGGAGCTGGATCCCCAGGCGTGGAAAGAGGCGTACGCGCGGCACCAGGATTCGGGGCGAACCGTCGGGGAGCTGCTTACGGGAAAATCAAAACCCGCCCCATGGAGCCTGGAAGCCTTGGGCCGGGAGATGGAGAGAATGGCCAAGGAAAGAGGTCCGGCTTCCAAGTTGGCACTTTTGAAAAAGGTGTTTCGTGCGATGCATCCCCTGGAGGGAACCTGGCTCCTGAAAATCATGACGGGAGGATTGCGGGCCGGGGTGCAGGAGGGATTGGTGGAGGCGGCCCTGGCCAAGGCTTTTGACCGGCCATTGGAGGAGGTGCGCCGGGCGCACATGCTGACAGGCGATTTGGCCAAGGCCGCAGGACTGGCAAAAAAAGGGAAGTTGGGAGAGGCGGAACTGAAGCCGGGCGTGCCGGTGAAGGTCATGTTGGCCAGTCCGGAAAAGGATGCGGCGGCCATTCTGGCCCGGCTCGGGGGAGCGGCGGCCTGGGCGGAAGACAAGTACGACGGGATTCGTGCCCAGATCCACTGGGGCGGGGGCAAAGCGGAGATGTTCAGCCGCGATCTCAAGCCGATCCATGATTCGTTTCCGGAGTTGGTGACGGCAGCCCGAAAACTTTCCGGCGAAGGAATTCTCGATGGCGAAGTTTTGGCCTGGGAAAAGGGGAAGGCCCTGCCGTTCTCCCGATTGCAGAGGCGGCTCGGAAGAAAGGAGGCAGATTTATTCTTCCAGCAGGATGTGCCGGTGGCTTTTGTGGCGTTCGACTTGCTGGCGCACCGGGGCACGGGCCTTCTGCAGGAGACCTGGGAAAAACGAAGAAAAAAACTTTCCGAGCTGATGTCCAAGGCGCCGGAGGGAATGTTTCTGGCCAAGGCCACGCCGGTGAGGGATGAGGCGGCACTGGAAAAGCGTTTCACCGAGGCGCGGGAAGCCGGCAACGAGGGATTGATTGTGAAACTCGGCGACAGCCCTTATCAGCCCGGGCAACGAGGGCACCAGTGGTTGAAGCTGAAGAAGGCGCTGGCGACGCTGGATGCCGTGGTCACGGCCGTGGAGTGGGGGCACGGGAAACGCAAGGGACTGCTGTCCGACTACACGTTTGCCGTGAGGGACAAAAAAGGAGGACTGAAGGTGATCGGCAAGGCCTACTCGGGCCTGACGGATGAAGAGTTGGCCGAGTGGACGGAGATTTTCAAGGGGATCACGCTGGAAGTGAAGGGAGGGAAGCACCGGGTTCGCCCGGAGAATGTGGTGGAGGTGGCGTTCGATTCGGTGCAGCGGAGCGAACGGCATGATTCCGGATTCGCACTACGCTTTCCGCGGATTGTCCGGATGCGGACGGATAAGAAGGCCGAAGAGGCGGATACGATCGAGGC
>RGTE01000139.1 GCA_010025475.1 Verrucomicrobiota bacterium | reverse complement strand
ATTAATGGCAGCAAAATTACTACAGGCAGCATTACTAGTACAAATCATAGTGGTACTGGTGATGGTAGTGGTTTCTCTACTGCTGGTACTAAATTAAACCTAAATAACGGCACTATTAGTAGCCCAGGTTTTTATCTAAATAGTAGCGGCGCAGTAGGAGTAAAAGGTAGCTTTACAAGTGGAAATGCTGGTAGCAAGCGAGTAGAAATAAATGGCACAGACATTTACAGCAGTATTAGTAGTTCTAATAAATTAGTAGTTTGGAATACAGATAATGAGCCACTAGCTGCGCTAGGTGGCGGACAACAAGGTGATGAAAGATTATTCTTAAATAGTACAACCCAATCTAACACTTATCTAGCCTGGTGTGTATCTCCCACCCCTGTAGAAAACGCAGATCCTGGACCTGCACAGACTAACTATGGATTTGAAATAAGTACTAGTGCTGGATATAATCCTAGACTGGTATCAACACATGCTACATGGCTTTCAAGACGTTCATGGGCGGGTCCCTATGGATATACAACTCGCTCTACTTATTTTGATAAAGATGGTATTGGATGGTCGTGGTATGGCCCAGGTTATAATAAAGCAGTAGATTATAGCTCTGGCAATCAAATGCCAGATGGTATTAATGATAGTCAAAAAATTTGGGCTGGTAGAGCAGTTACTCCTAATTCTGCAGTTATATTTGGAACTGATACATATGCAGTATATATAACTCGAGGTAATTTACGTTATGGTACAGTAACAATAAATACACCGCCTAATAATACTACTACATATCTACGCGGAGATGGTACATGGTCATTAACTAATAATTTTATTTCCAATCAATCTGTGGCTACTAATAGTATTAGTCTTGGATGGGACGGTAGTTATTTAACCTTAAAAGTAGATAATAGTAATTTTGGTGGTAGTGGGCAAACAAATATTCCAATTCGTGGAGCTAGCGCTGGTCCTCAAGGTCCTCAAGGCCCTCAAGGTGCTCAAGGTGCTCAAGGTGCTCAAGGTGCTCAAGGTGCTGCAGGTGCTGCAGGTGCTGCAGGTGCTCAAGGCCCTCAAGGTCCTCAAGGCCCTCAAGGTGCTGCAGGTGCTCAAGGTGCTCAAGGTGCGCAAGGTGCTCAAGGCCCTCAAGGCCCTCAAGGCCCCACATCAAGTAACATTACAGTTACAAAGACTGATCCAACATTTAATACTAATTATCCATTAGTATTTGTAGATGGTGTAACTACTGACCCATCTAGTAGAATACCTAGAGCAACTACAAATATTGGATGGGATGGAAGTTATCTTAGAATAAAATCAACTAGTCTGAGCGCGTCTGCTAAAATTGGTTATGATGATAATATATATGGTGTACTCTATGGAAATTGGACTGATACTGGAAATGGTGGTGGTGCCATTATGGGTGGTTTAATTACTACTGGTAACTCTACTAATTTAGTTGTTGTATACAATGGTGAATTCAGACCATATAGTAATAATACTATGGTATGCGGCACTAGTGGTAATGCATGGAGAATTGTTCATACTTATTCTACAGTAAATCCATCAGATCAACGTACAAAAGAGGATCAACGTAGTTTAAATGATAAAGAATTAATTGTTGCCAAACAATTAAAGCAATTAATTAAAGTATTTAGATTTAAAAATCGCAGTGTATTAAAATACAATAATGTAGTTAAAAATGAAAAAAATTTAACTATTTATCAAACTGATCCAGTTTATGATAATCGTTTTAGAGTAGGAGTTATTGCTCAAGAAGTTATAGCTATTTTTGATCAAGAAAATCTTGATTGGAGAGAGTATTCAATTGTAAACGAGGATCCAGAAACTGGATACTATAGTATAAATTATAATGATTTATATGCTTTTATTATTGCAACTCTTTAAAATTTTAGATTGATCAAACTACATCTGACTGTGCGACCAATGTGATTAAATTAACTTAAAAACCGCGTTCACCCCGAAACCCAAACCCCTAAAGTTCATTATAATGCCCTGCTCATAAAAGGTTTGAGCAGGGCATTTTTTATAGTTGAAAACTTTTTGCTCTTGTGTTATAATATACAAGAATAGCAAAAGGTTTAAATATTTTTACTTAACAGTTGTAATGGCAGAAATAAGACGTATTAGTTGCCTAAAGTATTACTGGCAACCATATACTATAGAGGATATACGATGGCAAATGTTAGAATCATTTATAATAATGTAGCCGAAAGTGCATCTAGTATAAGTGCTAGTACAACTGTATCAAATGGATTATCAGCTAATACTCTAGCAACTAATAGTAAAAGTTTAGCTCATCGTAGTACTGGTACTACGGTAACTTATACACTTACATGGTCGAGTGCTCAACAAATAAATGGAATTGTATTACCTGCCACAAATTTAAGCAGTACAGCAACTATATCTGTATTAATTAATGGAACCACTACTATTTCTGCAGTTAATGCTTGCCAAAATACTACACTAGATAGTTATCCTGGTGTTAAAAATGTAAATAGTTTTCCTTACGGTGGATTAAGCAAAACTGCATTATGGTTTTCTACAACCTATAGTGTTACTACACTAGCAATTACTTTAACTGATACTGGAAAAACTAGTTTAGGTAACCCAGTGTATCCTAGTTATATAGACTGTAGTAGAATAATTTGTGGAAAATACTGGGAACCTAGTTTAGGTGTTAGTAAAGAAGGTTTAGAAATTACTATAAGCGATACTACACAAACTACCCGTAGTGATGCCGGCGATTTATATAGCGATCGTGGAAATATATATGATCAATTAAATTTTAATCTAGCTGTTTTAGATAAAACAGATAGAGAAGAATTAATTAAAATAATGAAATATGTAGGTAGTTATAGAAATATAGCTGTAAGTATATTTCCTGAAGGAAATAATAGAAATGAGCAAGATTATTTAATCTATGGAAAACGAGAAACTAGTGGAATTGGATATTTAGTACACAATTTCTACTCAAATAGTTTCTCTATTACAGGATGGTAGGGAGAATCTATGGAATCTATAGAAAATCAGGGACTAGTGCAGACACTTTCATTAGTTGCAATGGCTATAATTGCACT
>RGTE01000138.1 GCA_010025475.1 Verrucomicrobiota bacterium | reverse complement strand
ATGGGGAAGAGAGCGTGGCGAACTCCCACTCCCGTATGAACCCTTGGAGGCAAAACCTCCAAGGGTTCTTTTTTTGCCCAAACTGCTTTCCGCCAAGGGGCCGGGAAGAAAAAGGAGGGGCCGTTTTTAGCCGGAAATTCGTTGACCCCCGCTCCTCCGGATGGTTTAATTTCCAGCTCATCTTATCCGGAGGTTCACGTGGCTAAAAGGTTAGGCATCAAAGCGAAACTGCGGTCGGAGATCGGAGGGCGTCGGCCCCACCGGATCCGGGCGAACGGCCGTGTTCCGGCGGTTCTTTACGGTTCCGGAAAGGCCGAATCCCTGGAACTGAATAGCCGCGAAATCGCGGAAGCCCTGCATGGGGCTTCTTCAGACAGCGTGCTGGTGGATTTGACGGTGGAGGGTGAGGGGGGTGCCGTGATTAAAAAGATGGCCCTGATCCGCGAAGTTCAGCACGACCCGCTGAAGGACACGATCCAGCATGTGGATTTTCATCAAGTGGAAGAGAACAAAAAACTGCGCGTGGATGTTCCGGTTCACGAGGTGGGCGAGGCCGTCGGTGTTCGTACCGGTGGCGGGATTCTCGATCACGCGCTTCGCACCCTGCGGGTGGAGTGTTTGCCGAAGGACCTGCCGGATCGGATCGATGTGGACGTTTCGGCCCTCGAGGTGGGTCAGTCCATTCACGTCAGCGAGGTCAAATTGCCCGCAGGTGTCTCCGTTCTGAACGCCAAGGAGCTGCCTGTGTTCATGGTGCTGTTGCCGACTGTGGAGGAAGAGCCGGCGGCCGGCACGACCGCGGCCGCGACGGAACCCGAGGTCATCCGCGAGAAGAAAGCGGGCGAGGAGGGCGAGGCGGCTGGGGAGAAAAAGGAAGCCGGCAAGGCCGAGCCCAAAAAGGATGCGAAGGAACCCGCGAAGGCGGAAGCCAAGGAGGGAGCCAAGAAGGAACCGGCCAAGAAGTAAGCGGTGGCAGTATCCATGGAGATCTGCCTCGTCGCCGGATTGGGAAACGAGGGTTCCGCGTATCGTGGAACCCGTCACAATTTCGGTTTCGAGGTGGTCGACTGGCTGGCCGCCGGGCAGGCCGTCTCCTGGGAAAAAAGCCGCCATGCCGAGGCATGGGAGGCCCGGCTACCGGGCAACCGGATTCTGCTCAAGCCGACCACGATGATGAACGCCTCGGGCGAGGCGATCCGGGCGGCGGTCGATTGGTGGAAGGTTCCTTTAAAAAATTTTATGGTGATCGTGGACGACATCGATTTGCCCCTGGGTCGGCTGCGCCTTCGTGCGGAAGGATCCAGCGGAGGCCATCGTGGGCTGGAATCCCTTGAGTCGCACCTGGGAACCAGAGAGTTCGGCCGTCTCAGGGCCGGGGTGGGGCGGCCGGAAGGGCAGCGTGAGGCGGCGGACCACGTGTTGGAAAAATTTACCCCAGAAGAGCGGCCCTTGGTCGCCCGGATGGTGGAAGCGGCCGCGGAAGCGGTGGAAACCTGGTGGCAGAGCGGCTGGGAAGCCGCTCTGCCTTTGGGCAACCGGAAAGTGGAGGCATGAAAACATACGACCTGTTGGTGATTTTGGATCTGGCCGGCAAGGAGGAGTCCCTGCCTGAGACTCTCGGAATCGTGGAAAACGAGATCAAGTCCGTCGGGGGACGCGTGGTTCGCACCCAAAAGATGGAGCGGAAAAAATTTGAATATGTGGCGGGCCCCTTGGAGTCCGGCTTTTACGTGAATTTCACCTGTGAGCTTCCCCCGCTGGAAATTCCGAAATTGAGGGGAAAATTGGAGCTTTGTTCGCCCGTCTACCGTCATCTTTTGGTGGTGGCGGGAGAGGAACCGAAAAAGGAATCCGCCAAGGCTGCGGCGGCGGTTTAACGGAAATCTTTCATGGCCAGCCTCAACAAAGTTTTCCTGATGGGCAACCTGACCCGGGATCCGGAGGTTCGCCACACCCCGAAAGGCACGGCGGTAGGAGATTTGGCCATGGCCATCAACATGACATACCGTGCCCAAGACGGCACGGAGAAGGAGGAGGTCTGCTACGTCGATGTGGTGGTGTGGGGCCGGCAAGCCGAGACGTGCCGGGATTACCTCTCCAAGGGTGCGCCAGTCTTTGTGGAAGGTCGTCTGCAGCTGGACCAATGGGAAGGGCCCGAGGGAGAAAAGAAGAGTCGGCTCAGGGTGCGGGCTGACCGGGTTCAGTTTTTATCGCGAGGTGGCCGCGGGTCCCGCACGGAAGGTTCGGCTCCTCGCGAGCGGGGGAGCGAATCGCCTGCCCCGAAAGCACCGGCGGCCGATCCGGCAGACGATGACGTCCCTTTTTAACCCATAGCCAGGAGCAAAACCATGAATCTTGAAGTCATTCTGAAAGGCCCGGTCCGCGGATTGGGCGCTGAAGCCGATTTGGTCAAAGTCCGTCCCGGGTATGCCCGGAATTTTCTTTTTCCGAACGGGCTGGCTGCGCCGGTAAGTGCCGCCAGCAAGCGGCAACTCGAAGCGTTAAAGAAACGCCGGGCTGAGCGGGAGGCAGCTGAGACCGCCGAGGCGGAGGAGAGAGCCAGCCGGTTGGCGCGGGTCGTTCTTAATTTCGAGCTGAAGCAGGCGGAGGAGGGGGCCGGAAAGCTGTTTGGATCAATCACCACGGGGGAAATCGCCGCAGCCTTGACCGAAAAGGGCTTTGAGGTGGAAAAGAGGGATATCGATCTCTCCAAGTCTTTGAATCAGGTCGGGGAACACGAGGTTGTGATTCATTTGGGATACTCGATCAAGAGCACGGTGAAGGTCAAAATCAGTGGCAAGAGCGAGGAAGCTGGGGAGAAAGTTCCCAAAAGCCGTCGTTCCCGCAAGGCTGATTCGGAGGAAGAAAAATCCTCCAAAGATAAGAAAGAGTAATTTAACAAGCGTAAAATATTATATATCAATAAGTAATAAATAATTTAAGCAATTATCGACAAAAGCTTATTGATAGCTATTTACGCATTTTACCGTGAAAAAATCGGGCATTACAACGGGTGTGCTCAAAAGGTGCTTAGGGAAGCCCTTGAGTACGGTTTTGCCCTTGTTTTGCCTATACCTTTGGCCGGTACC
>RGTE01000137.1 GCA_010025475.1 Verrucomicrobiota bacterium | reverse complement strand
GACTTTGGTGCGGGCGGGGCGGGGATGACGGGTCGAGGATCGATGCCTTGGGCGAACAGTTGGAGGGAAGAGGCGGAGGAGCCCGCCAAAAGCTCCAGGTCATCGAGTTCGAGCGCTGCCACCTGTTCAATCCGGGCCAGCCCGGCTTGAAGGTAAAGGGGCTCGCTGCGGGTGCCGATCCCAGGAAGCCAGCGGGAGGGTAAGGGAGCAAGAAACTCCCGCTCTTTTCCCGGTTCAACCTCCAGATAGGAATTGGGCTTTTTCAGTTTGGAGGCGACCTGGGAGGCAAACTTGGTGGCGGCCAATCCTTGGGAGATCGTGATCTTAAGCGACTGGCGGATGGCGGAGGAAAGCTTGGCGGCGGAGTCGCGGGGGTGTCCCTTGGACTGGCTGGATAGGTCGAAGTAGCCCTCGTCGATCGAGCAGATCTCGACGTCCGGTGTGAGGTCGTAGGCGTAGGAGAACATGAGTTGGGAGAAGCGCTCGTATTTCTCGAAGTCGCCTGGAACAAGGATGAGTTCCGGGCAGAGTCTCCGGGCTCGAGAGGTGGGCATGGCGGTGCGGACGCCGCGAGCCCGGGCCTCATAACTGGCCGAGGCGATGACTCCCCGGGAGGCGCCGCCGACGGCGATGGCTTTACCGCGGAGGCGGGAGTCGGCCGCCTGTTCGACCGAGGCATAGAAGGCGTCGGCGTCGAGGTGTAGGATCGACCGGGCGGGGGAGCTCACATCGTCCGGACGAGACAGGTGACCACGCCTTGGAGGACGGCGTCGTCTTGTGGGATCGGTTTGGAGGGGGAGGGAGGCAGAAAAACGGGTTGAGGCTGATGGTGGTAGCGGGTGAGAACGGCCTGGCCGTGGTGGAGAATGAGGGCGATGTCGCCTTCTTTCAGCGGACGAAACTCCAGAAGAAGGCGATCGTGCTTTTTAAGGCCGAGTTCCTTCCATTGGTCCGTATCCACACGATGAAGAAAAGTCCGCCCAGGGTGATGGGGAACTTCCTCCAGTATGGGGAGCAGGGGGTGGGAGTTGGTCTCGAGCACTGTTATACAAATGAATAATAAACGACCCACGTCAATTCGACTCTAAAGTTCAGATACTCTTTCGTAATTAACTTGTAACAAAGCAAGTATTGACCAATTAAACACAATATATAGATGTACCAGATGAGTTGCACGCAATATGTAGTCCCAAAAAGGACCCCGTTTAGTAATCAATCCTTACTAGTTTATACCGTTTTAACGTTTCTCCTCGTTTCAAAAGCAGGTGCCCAGTCCGACGCTCCGCCTTTAGCTTTGAGGCAAGATCCGCAAAACCCAATTACTCCTGAGCAGTTAGCGAAGGCTCAGATCGAGACATCCACGCCTACTTTTACTTATAAAGATTTCTATATTGGTCCGCAAATCGGGGCGTCAATTCTGATGGATGTCACGGGGACTCTTCGTTTGCAAAACACCTCGCTCGATGGGGATTTAGAGGCGAACACGGGCGTCAGGTTGGACGTCCCGATGGGATACACCCTGAGCGATTTTTTTGCCTTCGAATTTTCTCCTGGTGTTATTTACAACTCGCTCTCAACGGCCAACGGGGCCGGAGTGTCGATAGGTATTGATGGCTACCTACTACAGGTTCCGCTTTTGGTTAATATGATTTGGTCATTCAATACTGAGGCAGTTCGCTTTGGGAAAAGTAAGATCCGGCCGTATTTTGGAGGTGGCATAGGGGCTAATTTTTCTTATGCCAGTATTGACAATATTTTTTTCACTGGGCCGAGCCTTTCGCTGGATTCCAACACATGGTCTCTAGGTTATCAGGCCATGTTGGGTCTAGATTATGATTTGGATGAAAATACTTCGTTTGGGATTCGGTATCAGTTTACAGGGACTTCGAACCAAAATTTTTCAAATGGTGATAACTCTGTCTCCACGGGCGGACTGTTAAGTCAGAATATCTCACTCCGCTACATTCACCGCTTTTAGACCTCTCTTATTAATTTTATTATCCGGAATTAACGTATTGCCAGCTAAACCCATTCGCATTGTCCTGCATTCCTAGAAAGGCGGGATGACGAAGGTCGAGTGGCGGGTCATCCCTTTCGGATGTTTTCGGGCACGACGTTCAGCGCCGATCTTGGGATGACCGGGGTTTTCTCTTCCATCGATTTCGCAATCGCCATGGCATGGTGTCGCGACGTGGACGGTATGGGGCAGGAGGTGGTGCCGACGGATCCCGCGGGGCTGCCGTGTTGGCCGGCTCTAGAAAACCCTCCGCCTTGCGCCGGAGAATTCCGCGGCGGAGGAATCGCTCAAGGGTGCGGAGATGGGCATGGTCATCGGGAGCTAAAAAGCTAATGGCCTCGCCCACCGCTTGGGCCCGGCCTGTCCGGCCGATTCGGTGAACGTAGTCCTCGGGATGACGCGGGAAGTCGTAGTTAATCACATGGGAAATGCCTTCCACATCGATTCCCCGGGCAGCGATATCGGTGGCCACCAAGACCCGAACCCGGCCTGACTTAAAGTCCTGCAAGGCCCGTAGCCGCTGGTTCTGGGAGCGGTTGGCGTGCAGGGTGGCCACGGGGACGCGTTCCTTTTCCAGTCGTCGGGCAATCCGATCGGCCCCATGTTTGGTGCGGGAAAAGACCAAAACAGTCTCGAACGTCTGGTCCTGCAAAAGGTGGCTGAGAAGGGCCATTTTGGCGTGGTGGGAAATCTCGTAGAGGGCTTGGGTCACCGTGTCTGCCGGGTTTGAGCGACGCCCAATCTCCACCATCTTGGGGTGGTGCATAAACTCCCGGCTCAGCTGTTCAATCTCGCGGGAAAGGGTGGCGGAGAATAAAAGGGTGAGGCGCTGCCGAGGGAGGAGTCGGACAATTTGCCGGATGGGATGGATAAAACCCATGTCCAGCATCCGGTCCGCCTCGTCCAAAACCAGGCACTCCAACTGGCGAAGACTGACTTCCCGCCCCCGGATGACGTCGAGCAGACGCCCGGGGGTGGCCACCACAATGTCTGCGCCTTGTTGTAGGGCCCGGATCTGAGGTCGTTCACTCACCCCGCCAAAAATGGTGGCGACACGCAATGGCAGGTGGCGCG
>RGTE01000136.1 GCA_010025475.1 Verrucomicrobiota bacterium | reverse complement strand
CGGGCATCGGCCGTGCTGCTATCCAGAAGGAGGGCATCGGCAGCGCGAATCAGGGGAGCAGCGGCGCGGGACGAGTCGAGCTTGTCGCGGGCGGCCAGGTTGTCGCGTTGCCCCTGCTTGTGCCGGCGCTCGGCCCGAACTTTCGGGCACGCATCGATGAAGAACTTGAAGGGGCTATCGGAACAGACCACGGTTCCGATATCGCGCCCCTCCATGACCAGCGGGGCGGATAGGCGGAGTTTGCGCTGGACGTTGACGAGGTATTCGCGGAGCTCCGGAAGGGCCGACACCGGCGAAACGGCGTCGTTCACCTCCGGCAGACGGGTGAAGGGGCCGAGATCCCGGTTGCCTTCCCGGAGCTGGATTTCGCCGTCCCGGATGTCGGCGTGGAAATCGATCCGGGTAATGAGTCGGCGGATGTGTTCGCGGGAGGCGGGGTCATGACCGGCCTCGAGGGTAAGAAACGTGAAAGCGCGGTACATGGCGCCCGTATCGACGTAGACAAAACCAAGATCCTGGGCGACGAGGCGGGCGACGGTGCTTTTGCCGGAGGCGGCGGGGCCGTCGATGCAGATGACCGGATGCAGCATGCCTTAGCGACCCAGTTCCTGCAGAAGGGCGATTTGCTTGCCGAAGCCGGGATAGCTTGTTTCGATGCAATCAGTGTCCTTCACAAGGGTGCGGCCCTTGGCGAGGAGACCGAGGATGGCACAGGACATGGCGATGCGATGGTCCCCATGGCTTTCGACCTCGGCACCGACCAGGGAGCGGCCTCCCTCGATCGCGAGTCCGTCAGGCCTTTCTTCGACGGGTACGCCAAAGAGGCGGAGATTTTTGGCCATGACGGCAAGGCGGTCGCTTTCTTTATGGCGCAACTCCTCGGCGTCCTTGATTTCGGTGATGCCTTTGGCCAGCGCAGCAGCGGCCGCGAGAATGGGAATCTCATCGATCAAAGCGGGGATCTCCTTGCCGCCAACGGTGGTGGGCCGAAGTTCCCTGCCCCCCTCCACGTAGACCGTGCCCATCGGCTCCGGCAGCGGCTCCTCGATTTTTTCCACGATGCCGGCACCCATGCGAAGGAGGGCGGAGAGAAGGGCGGTGCGGGTGGGATTGAGGCCAAGGCGGCGGAGGGTAAGTCGCGAACCGGGCAGGCCGGCCGCCAGCACAATCCAGAAGGCGCCGGAGGAAAAATCGCCGGGCACTTCGAGATCGGTTCCCTCCAGCCGCTGGGGGCCATGCAGAATCAGATGATGTTTGTCTTTCCGGAAGGTCGCACCGAACGCGGGCAAAAGCCTTTCGGTGTGGTCGCGGGACAGGGAAGGCTCGGAAAAGTCGGTTCTTCCCTGCGCCTGCAGGGCGGCGAGCAGGACGCAGGATTTCACCTGGGCGCTGGCCACCTTGCTTTTGAAGCTGATGGCCTGGAGTTGGCTTCCCCGGATCGTCAGGGGCGGACGATCGCCGTTGCCCTCGCAAAGGATCTCGGCACCAAACTGGCGGAGCGGCTCGGCGATCCGGCCCATGGGCCGGCGGCTGAGGGAGGCATCCCCAAACAGCCGCGTGGTGAACGGTTGGCCGGCCACAATCCCGGCCAGGAGCCGCATGGTGGTGCCGCTGTTGCCGCAGTCGATCGGTTCGGCAGGGGCGAGCAGTTGGCCGTTGCGCCCCTCGATCACCACCTCGTCCGGGGCCACCCGGTCGATGCGGCAGCCGAGGGCCTGGAAAGCATGCAGGGTGGAAAGACAGTCTTCCCCCGGAAGAAAACCACGGATCCGGGTGGTGCCGTGGGCGATGCCGCCCAGCATGATCCCGCGATGGGAAATGCTTTTGTCGCCGGGAACGGTGAATTCGGCCTGAAGCTTGCGAAGGGGACGGATTTCCAGCTGACTCATGAGCCGGAAAGGTTGCGCCGGATTTGGGCGGCTTCATCCAAAAACTTTGCGAGCGCCAGACGATCCTGTTTTTCCAGGGCTGTGACCAGCTGCTCCACCCCTTGGCGGAGATCCCGGAGCCCTGTCAGGATCTCGGTGCGGTTCCCGAGGAGAATTTCGGCCCACATGGCCGAAGGGCCGGCAGCCACGCGGGTGGTGTCGCGGTAACCGGGGCCGGCCAGCGGCAGGCCGGAAGTTCCTGCGGCGCGAACCAAGGCGGCGGCAACGGCGTGGGGCAGATGGCTAATCCGGGCGATCTGGCGATCGTGCTCTTCCGGATCCAGCCGGGTCACCCGCGCCCCCAAGGCCTGCCAAAAAGCAGAGACGTCCCGGACAGTATCCGGAGCGGTGGATTTTCCAGGGGTGAGAATGACGGGGGCCCCTTGGAAAAGATCCGCGCGGGCGGCTGTAAAACCGGAATCTTCCGACCCGGCCATGGGGTGGGAGCCGATCCAGCGGGCGCGGCCCTGCAGAACGGGGGCCAACTCCTTCTCCACGGATGTTTTCACGCTGGCGACATCGGTGACCAAGGTCTGGAGGGTAAGATGGGGAAGAAGAGAGCGGACGAGATCGGTAAGGGCGGAAGCCGGGGCGCCGAGGATAACGATGTCCGATCCGGCCGCACCGGAAACATCCGTGCCGGTTTTGGCTTTGGGCAGGGATTTTTGAACCGGGGCCAACGACTCTTGCTTGCGGGACCAGACAAACAGGGTGCTGTCGGGAAAAGCCCGGGAGCAGGCGAGTGCAACCGAGCCACCGATCAGACCGGGAGCAAGAACGGAGATCTTGGCAGGCTTCATTTCCCGGCGGTCAAGGCTCGAGGCAGGGCTTCCTCGAGCCGGGTCATCTGTTCGGGGGTGCCGATGGAGATGCGAATCCAGGAGGGTAGGCGGTAGCTGCGCAACGGCCGGACGATGAGGCCGCGTTTCTGGAGTTCCCGAAACACGGCATCCCCGTCGCCGACCTCGACCATGACGAAGTTGGCGGTGCCCGGCACAAAGCGAAGGCCCTGTTTTTTCAGGAAGCCTTGGAGGCGTTCCAAGCCGGTGTGGGTGAGGGCCACGGTTTTACGCACGTGTTCGGTATCGGAGAGGGCGGAGAGGGCGGCGGCTTGGGCGGGCGCAGAGGTGTTGAAGGGCTGCCGGGATTTTTGGAGGACGGCGGCGATGTCGGGGCGGGCGAGACCATAGC
>RGTE01000135.1 GCA_010025475.1 Verrucomicrobiota bacterium | reverse complement strand
CTGCAAAGACATCGCAGAAGAAATTGAAATGTCACCTAATGGCGTACGCATGGTGCTCGTACAGGCTGGAGTTTATGTTAAAAAAGACCCCAGTGCCGGTTCAACTAAAACAACTAAAACTGCGTCAGAAAGTGGTAGTAAGCGAGTCTCAAAAGAAACTAGTATTGCTGAACTCAAAGCAGCGATTACCGCAAAAGGCGGGCCTATTGATGATGACATTCTTAGCAAATTGACTGGTAAAGCAGCAGTATACTTTACTCAAGTATTAAAAACAGCTTAATAGTGGCGGCCTAGTGCCGCCTTTTATTATTGGAGAAATTGATGGCAAAGCGTCGTAAAACTGATCTTGAACTAGAAAAAATGACAGATACAAATATTGCCAAAGTTATCCGTCTACTAGAACCACAAGACGGTAAACCTATTACTAAAAAAGATGCTTGCCAAATCTTAGGTATGGCCTATAACACAACCAGGCTTGCTAGCATTATTGAAGAATTTAAACAAAAACAACAACGCATAGCCGAACAAAAGGCTAAATTGCGTGGTAAACCTCTCACTGATAGTGAACGTATTAATATTATTCAAGAGTACTTAAATGGTGCTACTGTTGAAAGTATTAGTAAAATGACTTATCGCGGTTCTCATCTTATTAAACAAGTATTAGAAGATAATAGTGTACCCATTCGTCAAACAGGACATAATTATTTTCGACCACAACTTATACCAGATGCGGCCGTGCGTGATAGATTTCAATGTGAAGAAGTAGTTTATAGTGCTAGGTATGATAGCATAGCTCGTATTAAAACAGAGAAACTAGACCCTAAACATGGATATGTATACTCACTATGGCTATTAAGCGAGCGTTGGTTACAGTGGTGTTGGCAACCAGCCTATGAGCTTGCCAGCCTAGAACACTTAAGAAAAATAGGTGTGTCAGTATAATCAAAATAATTTATAGGAAACAGATGACATTTTGTAAAAAAATTTTAGAATCCGGTGGTAGTATATATCCTATAACTTTACCATTTAATTTAACTAATGGTACAGGGATTTTTAACCCTAGTGTCTTTTATGATAACGATACGGATAAATTATATATAAATATTAGGCATTGTCAAGTTACATTATATCATGCAGAACAAAATAAATTTGAAAGTTTTTGGGGACCTTTACACTATGGTCATCCAGAAAATGATATAACTTTAACAACAACTAATTATTTTGGAGAATTAGATCCTAACACATTTGAATATAAATTTATATCTAAAATAGATACTAATTTGTTGGATGTTAAACCTATTTGGAGTTTTGTTGGGTTAGAAGATTGCAGAATAGTTAAATGGAATAATAAAATATATGTAAGTGGTGTTCGTAGAGATACTACTACTAATGGTCAGGGAAGAATAGAATTATCAGAATTAAGTATTGAAAATAATATTGTAAAAGAAATATCTAGAAATAGAATACAACCTCCAAATGAAAGTAGTTATTGTGAAAAAAACTGGATGCCAGTAATAGATAAACCTTTAGAATATATAAAATGGTGTAATCCTACAGAATTAGTAGAAGTAGATTTAAGTATTAATAAAGCAAATCAAATATTTTTAGGTAATAGTTTTTGGTATCCCAGAGATTTTCGTGGTGGTTCACAAGTAATATCACTAAATGACAACTATAGATTTTGTTGTGTACATACAGTAAATTTATTTAATTCTGAACAAGGTAGAAAAAATGCCATATATAGACACTGTTTTATAGTTTGGGATAAGGAGTGGAATGTTATAAAATATACTCCGGAATTTTCATTTTTAGATGCTAAAATAGAATTTTGTGCGGGTATGACAAAATATAAAGATAAATTTTTATTATCTTTTGGTTATCAAGATAATTGCTCATATTTATTATCTGTACCAGAAAAAGAAATGGAAAAAATATGTCTAAATTAAAAAGCATATTATACAGCTATACATATAATCCTAGTATAGAAAATAAATTAGAATTAGCAGAAGAGTATTTTAATCAGCAACAATATGCTGCTGCATTATCCTATTATTTAAATACGGCAGAAATATCTGAAGATAAAGATTTACAGTATTATTGCTTACTACAATGTGCTAAATCTATAGAAATACCTGGTAATAGAAAAATAAGTGTAATTACTTTATATAAACATGCTATAAACTTACTACCAACTAGACCAGAAGCTTATTTTTTTCTTAGTCAATACTATGAACTAAATAAGGACTGGTTTGATAGTTATACTTTTGCTAATTTAGGTTTACAATATAAACCTATAAACGATAAATATTCTAAATTACTTAAGTATACAGAAGAATACGTATTAATTTTTCAAAAAGCTATAGCTGCGTGGCATATTGGCAGAGCACAAGAATCTAGAGATTTACTACAAATATTAATACATAACTATGATTTAAAAGAACCTTATAGATCTCTAGTTATTAAAAATGCTACAACTTTAGGTATTGGCCCCGTAGGTGTATGTAATGTACCTTATGTCAAGAATGAAAATAAACTTAAATTTAATTTTAAAAATTGGGATATTATAGATAGAAATTATTCACAAGTTTTACAAGATATGTTTGTTCTAACTATGTTAGATGGTAAATATAACGGAACATACCTAGAAATAGGTAGTGGCGATCCATATCATTTTAATAATACATATCTACTAGAAAGCAAATTTAATTGGACTGGTAAAGGTATAGAAATTCAAAAAGAATTATGCAATAGACATAGTTCAAGAAAAAATAGTGTAATTTGCGAAGATGCATTAGAAATAAATTACAGTGCATTATTATCTACTATTACTTCAAATAATACTATAGATTATTTACAACTAGACTGTGAACCAGCAGAAATAACTTATAAAATAATGACTAAAATACCTTTTGAAAAATATAAATTTGCTGTAATAACTTATGAGCACGATCATTATATAGATATTTCTAAAAAACAAAGAGACAAGTCTAGAAAATTTTTGCAAGATCATGGATACGTACTAGTAGTTAATGATATATCTCCTAATGATAAATGTAGTTTTGAAGATTGGTGGGTGCATCCGGATTTAATAGATCCAGTAATATTAGAAACTATGACTACTAATAATTTATTAAAAGTAAAAAATATAAGA
>RGTE01000134.1 GCA_010025475.1 Verrucomicrobiota bacterium | reverse complement strand
GCCAGGTCCACCTCGCCGACATTCAGCTCAAGCACAATGCCCGATTCAATGAGGTTCTTCAGAAGCACATTGAAGTTGGAGGGCAGGTGGCTTGTGCCGATGGGGTAAAGCAGGCGACCCATGCGGACAAACGATTTCTTGGAGTCACCGAAGAACACGTAACGGGTTTCCCGGTAGATGGGTTTGCGTTCCCCAAACTTAAGGTCCTCGTCGACATGCTCCTCCAGTTGGGCGTCAGTCAGGTTGGTAAACCTGGGCCGGACCGGAAACATCCAGGCGATGTTGGCCGCCCGGTTGGTGAAGGTGTCGATGTCCTCCTTCTTGACCGGGACCTTGATGGTGATGCCGCTGCTTCGGCTTGGCTCGGTGGCCAGAATGGCCGCCTTGCCCATGTTGGTCTCGTCCAGGAAGAACGAATAGGTGGTCTTGGTTCCGTTGTGGCAGGACTCGACGATGATGCTGTCGGCATAGGCACGCCAGCATTTGCCGCCCAATCCGAAGCCGCCCTCGTAGTCGTTGCTGGTCTCCTTCTCGTCGCCGCTGGCGCCGTAGGTGGTGAACAGCTCGAACAGTTTTTCCTTGGGTAAGCCCGGACCCTGGTCACGGATGATGAACTCCGGGGCCAGCTTGGTCGGAAGCGTCACCTCGATGGGCCGGTTATGCCCGGCCAGCTGGTGAGCCTCGTCCGCATTGGTCATGTACTCCCGGCACAAGGCCAGGATGGGGTCGGTGTAAAGAGAACCCAAAGCCTCAAACAGCTTGGGATTGAGGCGTATGCTGAACTGTTTTTCCTCAAACTCCGCCGATTGCGAAGGCTTTTGTCTTGAGTTGGTGATGATCAAAGAATACTCCTCGCGATGATTAACAGGATGCCTGCCAGCATGGATATCCATGCCAAAATCCAGGCCCCGTTGGTTTTAATGGGTGGCATAATGGGGAAAGGGAGGGCCGGGGTTGACCCGACCCTCCCGATCCTTGGAATCAGTTGACTCCGGCGTACTGGACCTTCGACTCGTCGAAGCCGACAAAGGCGTCGAGCAGGTCGTTGGACACGGTCGTCAGGTGAGGGGCGTCAAACGCAATGGAGCGCTTGAGCGTCTCGGTGACGGCGTTGTGGAAGGACCAGACATTGCGGGGACGAAACGCCTGGAAGCCGGGCTCCCGGTATTCGTCGTGCGCCGCCTTGAGCTGGCGGTCCCCAAAGATCCCGCGCCGCCAGTGCTCCATGAGGAGATGGTCGGCGTCCTTGTCCTTGAGCTCCGTCCCCTTGTAGGCCTGGATGCGCTGGCGGTTGCCGAAGAACCGGCGTTCCGCATCACCCAAAGCCTTGGCAATCAGGCCGGGCAGGTCCGCCAGGATCTCGGTGGTGTGCTTGCGCGCCACCACCTTGATGGCAAAGACCATGCCGTTGGAACAAACCCTGATTTCCTCAGCCATGTAGGTGCGGGCCGAGAAGGATTTGTCCCAGCTGTTGATCCAGCCCACCTGGGCCTTGCTTTCGGTGGTGTCCAGGTTGGGTAGGTCCAGGTCATAGCAGCCCATGGCAACCTCGCCGTTGGGGGCGAGCTTGAACCATGCGGGCCGGATGGCCTGCTTGTTGATGCCGGCAGCTTCCTTGAAGAGCTCGTGTACGCGGCCGTGGGCCACGGGCATGAACGTCTTGGTGGGTGCGGGCAAGGGGTGAATGTCGAGTTGGTCAATGGTGACCGTATCGGTAGCTTTTAACTTAGCCATGGTGTTTCTCCTTTAGGCTGCGATCGCAGCCCGTTGATCCACGAGATGAGCCAGCCGCCCGACCAGGATGGAGGAGCGGAAGGAAACGACGTGGGATGATGTGCGGCAGGATTCGACCAGCACGTTGGCATCGGTGATGCCACGGCGCTGGAGTTCCTCGATCAGCTTTTCCGGGTCAAGTCGACCGACACTCTTTTCAGAGGCAGTGATCTGATAACGCAGCCCTGCCCAGTGCGTGTTACCAGAATCGGCCGCAGGCTTGAAAACCTTGTCGATAAGATCTTCGCGTACCTTGCGTGCCTGATTGAGTTGATCCGTTGCTTTGCCAAACCGATCAACCTGATCAGGTGTGGCGACAATAACTGAAGTGTATTTAGCCATAGTTGGCGTACCTTTCTGTTGAGTTTTGTGATGCATCGACTTGTAAAGTCGAAGATGTTGACGGGTCTCATCGACCCGAAAGCTTTCGTTTGTGGGCGTAATACTCCTGCATCCGCGACTCGATGTGTTCAACCGTGTCGTGGATTTCCTGGAGCTGTCCTCCCGTGAAACAGTAACCGTTGAATCCCCACTTGCGTTCCGGGTTGGTCCCGTAAGCGGTGACAATCAGCTTTTCACTGTACACGTAGCCGTAGCCCGACTGGCGTGAGGAGTGAAGGAAGTAAACCCCGTAGACGGGATTGCCATCGTTGTGGGCCTGGATCCTTACGGTGGCCTTGTTGACGGGAAAGGCATTGGTCGAAGACTTGGGGATCTTTTCCCATCCCATGGAGCTGGCCAGTAGCTGGTTCTCCGTGGCAATGGGCCAGAGCTTTAGGTTTTTGGGTTGTGCATGGTGGTTGCCGATAAGGACATCAATGTCCTCGTCGAACTGGTGGTCCAATACCGCCGGGCTCATCGGTTTTCCTTGATGGTTTTCCACGCCATGACGAAGAGCAGAATGCTGAACGCCGGGATGACCCAGCGAAGGATGGTGTCGGTCAGCTCCAGGTTCATTTGCCCTCCCGTTTGTTGAGTTCAATGACAATGTGCTGGTAGTACAGGCTGGCTGTCTCGCTGCCCTTGCCGGGTTGGCTGGCAGTCTTTTCCCGTACTGTCTCAAGCCTGGTCTTGATGGCGACCAGCTCTTTGGTGGATGTCCGGTTTAGTTTCATCTAAGGGTAGCCTTTCCAACGGTGTTGCCGTTAATGTCCACAATGGTGATCTCTTCGGGATCATTCAGAATTCGTTTTGAAAGCCAGCTGAATATGCGAGATAACTCCAACTCAGGTCTGTCTCCAAACGCTTCGGTGTTTGTTCTGATCTCAAGCTTGAATTTATACAAGTAATCCGACATGTACTGTCCCTCCTTTGTCAGTAAACCCGCCCGTGGTAGTGCCCAAAGAACAGGTCATTGAGCAGATCGTGCGGGCCGTAT
>RGTE01000133.1 GCA_010025475.1 Verrucomicrobiota bacterium | reverse complement strand
TCCTAAACGTAATCGTAAACGCAAACGATCCGCACGGGCCTTTTATTTTCAGCTTCGAGACTTAACCAATCCCGCCAGCGCGTACGCCAAAGGCAGCCGGATCCAGCTGGCGGCTGAAGCCAAATCGGCCACATCCACCCGCGCGGAAGACCGCCCCTTCCACGCCCCCCAGAGGGCTTTGAGAAAAGGCCCGGCAAAGGTGAGAAAGGACTGGCCGTTGCCCATGAGCAGACCCATCGTCCGCGCCCGCTCGCGCTCATCGTTCCTCCAAAGGGAAACCACCGCGCGACGCAGGGACTGCGAGAAGGCATCTTCCTTGGAGAAACAATCGTACAAGGCGCGGGAAAGCAGCTCCGGCACCCGGCAGGCCCGGCGCCGACTCCTCACGAACGCCCGGTAATCCGGAGTGCCGACCAGCTCAATCGCATCCACCAGGCCATTGGTGATCCCGGTTGCGGTCAGCGGATGGGTGTGGCCGGCCGCGTCCCCGATCAGGATGCGGCGCCCATTCCCGTAATCGGCCCGCGTCAGAAAATGGTTGGCTTGCCAGGAAAGTTGGCCTTTGCGGATCTGTTCTTCCGCCGGTTGGCGCCAGACTGGGGGCAAGGTATCGCGGATCGCCCCGATCAACCAAGCCGGGTCCTTCATCTCGGCTTTGTACTTGAGCGGAACATCCACGCAGATACGGACGGTCGAAGGGGCAATCTCATAGCCCAGCAGGAAACTGGGCTGCCCCAAAAACACGTGCCCATAATCCGGATAGGGCGCCTTGACTCCTTCGAGGAGAATCCCGGTCATGGCGGAAATCGGCTTGTGGGCGGAAGCACCCCGCAGGCTCCGGCGCACCACGCTGGCTCGACCGTCGGCTCCAACGATCCGGGAAGCTTCCAGCTTGGTTCCGTTTTCCAGCGTGACACCGTGATCGTCCGCCGCCTGAACCCGCACCCCGGAAAAGAAAGAAACGCCGGAAGTCCCTGCCACAATCCTGCGCATAGCATCCACCAACTCACCGTGATGAAAGGCGAGACCGATCTGGCCATCGACGTAATCGAGTTTGACCGGGGAGTCGCCGTGCCCCGGATACACCACAAATCCCCGCCCCCGGGGCCGACCAACCGATGCGACAATCTCCCCGAAGCCCAGTTGCTCAAGCGCATCCACTCCTTGCGGGTGCAACCACTCGCCGGCGAAACGTTGCTTGGTTTTTCCGGCTGGATCCGCCTCCAAAAGGGCTACCGATTGGCCCGATAAAGCGAAAGCGCGGGCCGCCGCACAACCGGCTGGTCCACCCCCTACCACGATCACGTCAAAGCGGCTTTTCATCTCTAAATTGGTGCTCGAGGTCACTAGCACGCTTCAGACCAAATCCAAGCAAAAGACTTGGATTTATACCGTAAACTACTCCTGCAGAAGGAGTTCTATCATCCAGGCGAGAAAGTGAATTTCCACCAATGCCACCCGTTTATCCCCTTTGGACTTCTCCATCGCTTTCACCTCCAAATCCCCCTCCCCAAGGTCAAATTCCCCCGCGCGGCGCAGTCGATGGTCGTTCAAGGTTGCCACCAGAGTCTCCAAATCCTCCTTCGCTATGTTCCACAACCCCGCATGACCGGCGGTTGGCAAAGAGTTCAGCCAGCGATCCAGTGCCGACTGCCTTCCCAACCGCACTTCATGCAGGCCTTCAATCCAGTGAATCGCCTCTTCCCCGCGAATTCCCGCTTCCTTCAAGCCGGCCCTTCCGTACCACAGATTGGCCACCATCGGATCCAACTCGCTCGGGGCCGTTTGGTACGCTTCGTTCAGACTCTCCAGCACCTGCCGTACCAGGGCCGACTCCGGCCCTGCCAATTCCACCTCCCGTCCCCCACCCTTGGTCCGGGAAACTTTCATGCCGCCGCGGCCTCCAGGGTCGATTTCAACCCAAACTCCTGCAGCCGATGACAGTAAAACTCCGCTTTCTCCCGCGTCTCGATCGCCACCACGCTTTTCCCCTGCTCATGCACCTCCAGCATGTGTTGCTGGGCCTTGGTTTCGTTAAATCCCAACACGCGCATGAAGACAAACACCACATAACTCATCAGATTTACCGGGTCGTTCCAGACAATCACCCGCCAACCCTTGGCAAAAGCCTCCGAAAGATCGGTCTCCTGCCCGGGAGCCACCTCCGGGGTTGTCGTCGTGCCTCCCTGCATCTTGGGAAACTATTCCTCCCGGCACGCTCTTTTCAATCCGCTTCCCCTTCGCCAAGAGCCCGCAGTTCGCTAGAAGGAGGGGGATGACCCCAGCCCGGATCGCCGCCGCCATCGTGGCCGCCTGCCTTGGACTCCTTTTGGCCACCGCCTTGGTGCCCTGGTCCCGCCTTTTTCTGCCGTCCATGGCCCCGCCCGAAACCCGGTCTTCACTCCCCACCTTGGTGGCCATTGAGGATCTCGCAGGAGAACCTTGGCCTTGGCCCAGGCTCGACCTCACTCTTCTCCTCCGCGCGATCTCACCCTATCGGCCCGGTCCCGTCGGACTTCTTCTTCCGCTGGACGCCCCCGATGTCCTCGAGCCGGTGCAGGATGATCAGTTGGGTCGGGCTCTGACCGCGTTCGATGCCCCCGTTCTCCCGGCGGTCGCGTTCCGGGAGGACACCCTCGGGGAAAAACTTGGAATCACCCCCCTACCGCATCACGGCTCCCTGCAAGGCCTGCGTCAGGCGGAAAGTTTTCTCGCCCCGGAGGAAAGTCTTCGCCGACCGGCCCGCATCTCCGCCTGGAAAACCACTCCGGAAGCCGATCGGCATATCCGTCGCCTTCCACTGGTGTTCCGCCAGGGGGATCAGGCCATCCCATCCTGGTTTCTGGAAATGTACGCCCGTTCTCTCGGGGCCAACCTCTCCAAATCCGGATTCTCCGGCCATACGGTTGTTCTTCGTGATGATCAAAACCGGGTTCTCCAGTCCATCCCCGTGGATCTTCGCGGATCCGTTCCGGTGGATTGGGAAAGTCCCGATCCCAGTCCCGTGAAAATGGAAATCCGCTCGGTGGTTCTCGCCTCCGAACAGGAAAGGATCGGCGTCACCCCTGTTTACGACCTCGGTGTCATTTCCAAAAAACCTCTCATCGTCGCGGGCACGCTCCCGGAGGTGGACCCCTCCATCGATTCCCCTTGGGGCCAGAAGTCGATG
>RGTE01000132.1 GCA_010025475.1 Verrucomicrobiota bacterium | reverse complement strand
GGTTCCGCTGGGCGATCTGCGGAGGGGAGTTTGCGATCTACTGGCCGGGGTTCGCGGCGTCGCTGGCGATCACGGTGTTCTTTTTGTGGTTTGGAATACGGTACTTTAGGAAGACGGAGAGAACCTTCGCCGATGTTATCTGAACTTACGAAGGGACATTTGGCCCCCGCACACCCGCCCCTGGCCCATTCGATCTTCGCGTCCCGCTTGGGGGGAGGTTCGCTTACGCGAGGGAATTGCGGATGTTATTTGAGATTAGGATTAGGGTGAGGATGAAGATGAAGATTAAGAAAGGCTATAGACTACAGACTAAAGGCTGTAGGGGGTCGTTTAGGCGCTAGTGATGGAGGGAATGTTTAAGCTTGGAAGATTCACTGCATGACTAAGGACGAAAAACCTAAAATGCGAACCGCCCAATATCCCATCCTCCATCTGCTATCTTCTACCGAGGGGTCGGTTGACGCGGAAGAGGTGAGAGATAAATTAAAAGCATGAGTTCGACTGATCTGATCACCGTGGATCCCGGTATTCTTGGTGGGGCGCCGGTGTTTAAAGGGACCCGGGTTCCGGTGAAAAGCCTGTTTGAGTACTTGGAGCGAGGCTATACCGTGGAAAAATTCGTCGAATGTTTTCCCTCTGTGACCAAGGCCATGGTTTGCAAGGTTTTGGAACGTTCTGAGGAGACCCTGACGGCAGCGTGAGGATCCTGTTCGACGAGTGCGCCCCCTGGCCACTGAGCAAACATCTGATGGGGCACACCTGTTCGAATCCCGTGAAGGAAGGTTGGAGAGGAATCCAGAACGGCGAGCTCCTGAAATTGGCGGAAGCCAAGTTCGATCTTTTTTTGACTTGCGATCAGGGCATCCGTTACCAACAGAACTTGAAGGGCAGGAAAATTGCGATACTTCAGCTCTCGAGCAACGATTGGATTCTTCTGGAAAAACGAGCGTCCGAGGTTTTGGCCGCCATTGCATCCATCCAAACCGGCCAGTATCAGGAACTGACTTTGGAAGATTGAGAGTTAGGGAAGATGAAGATGAAGTGAGCATGGAGAATCAAAGGGACAAGCTAGGTAGGGCCCGATCTCCGAGCGGGCCGTCCTTCGATGCGGGCCGCCGGGACGTCGGCCCCTACCAAGCCGTCCATTGACGGGGGAGTGGCGGGAGATAAATTAGAGGTATGGTCATTGAAGTGCCTGACAAGGCTGCAGAGGGCATCGGGCTTTCGCCGGAATTGGCGAGGCTGGAGATGGCTTTGGGCCTTTTTCGCGATGAAAAGGCCAGCCTGGAGCAAGCCGCCAAGCTGTCGGGCCTGAGCCTTCCCCTGTTCATGAAGGAACTGGGCAAGCGGCAGATTCCCCTGCATTACGACGTTCAGGATTTCGAACAGGACCTCAAGACCCTCCATAAACTTCGGCCCGCGTGATTGTGGTCAGCGACACTTCCGGACTCTCCGTGCTGATCACGGTGGGCCGGGAGGATCTTCTGCCAAAACTGTTCCAAAAAGTCATCATCCCCGAAGCGGTACGCCGTGAGCTGGAGTCCTATCATCCGAAATTGCCCGAATGGCTGGAGTGCCGGGAGGTGGCGAAGGGAAAAGAGAAGTCACCTGGGCATCTGGGCGAAGGCGAGTGGGAGGCGATCCTGTTGGCGGAGCAGACGCGAGCCGACCTGCTGTTGATGGATGAAAAGCCCGGAAGGCGAATCGCGGAAGGCCGCGGCCTCCAGGTGATCGGGGTTCTGGGAGTGTTGGTGCAGGCCAAGCGACAGGGATTGATTCCGGAGCTGAAGCCGCTCCTGCAGGAAGTTGTCTCGGCGGCCGGATTTTTTCTGAGCCCCGCCTTGATGCAGGTGGCTTTAAGTTCTGTAAATGAAAAGCAGTAAAACAAACTTAAATTTTGCGAAAAAACAAACGTGAACGACGTCCACAGCCGGAAGATGGGAGATGGGGGGCTTCAATTGGGGCAGGTGAAAAGCGGGAAGTGGAATGGTTGTGAATTTGAAACTCGAAAAGCGGAAAAAACTCTGCGGCCTCGGCGTCTCAGCGGTGAAAAAGGTTTACCGCAGAGGCGCAGAGCCTCCTTCGCTAAAGCTACGAAGGCCGAGGGACGCTGAGGGGTTTCTTGGTGGTGGAATGGGGTCGAATTGACGGAATCGGGTTGGGGGATAGGTTGAAGTTGTGACGAAGATAGCAAAAGCGGAGGTTGCGGAGTCGTTGCTGGGGCCGTTGTTGGCAGAGAGAACCCGTCTGCGCCAATCGCTCGCGCTGCTGGAAAAGGCCCTGGGTAAAGGGGTCCGCGAGAGCAGCTATGCGGCTTCGGGCAGGGAGGACTTTGCGAAGTACGACGGATGGCTGGAGGCCCAGGGGCTGTCCGCCGGACTGAAGGAAACGGAGAGAAAGATCGCCGAGGTGAAGCTGTGAGCGTCGCGGAAGTGGAAAAGGCTTTGGCTTCCATGCCGGTCAAGCAGAAGCGGGAGGTGGCGGAATGGCTCTTGAGCCAAATTGAGGACCAGATTCCCGCCGATTTCTTCATCGGTTTACGCCAGGCGAAGGAAGGAAAGACGGTGCTGATGGAGGAAGCCCTAAATAATCCACCCCCTGCGTGAAGCGGGTTTTTCAGGCTACCGAGATTTTTTGGAAAAAGTTTTACGCACTATCGCCCGGTCAAAAGGAGTTGGTCCGCAGCGCATGGTTGAAATTCAGGGTGAATCCCTTCGATCCTTCCTTGGGAACCCACAAAATCAGAACCCTATCGGCTAAGGCCGGCTTTCCGGTCTACTCGGTGGTATTGGAAAAGGATTTAAGAGCTCTATTTTATATCGAAGGGGAGAAGGTGGTTACCTTTGAAATTGGCACCCATGAAGTCTACCGATAACGAAATGTTGGGTTCCTTCATCTTAATTCCCCCGCGTAAGCGGAATGCCAACCCCCGCGGGACGCGGAGCCCAGAATGGGCGGGGGAAGGTTTGAGGGGGCCAATCTTCATCTAACAGCCATGAGCGACGTCCACAGCCGGAAGTTGGGAGATGGGGGATCGCAGATAGGAAGTAAAGGGGTTAAGGGATTCAGGGGTTAAGTGATGGAGGTAAGCAATCAGCCGTGAGTGATGTGATTATTTCAGTCGAGAATCTGGGAAAGAAGTATGTCCTTAGCCATCAGGGGGAGCGCGGCGGTTACAGCCGGTTTTCGGAGAAGTTAGAGGGGTGGATTAAGAAACCTTTCGCCGCTCTCGCCAGGGGTTCAGGGGTTAAGGGATTAAGGG
>RGTE01000131.1 GCA_010025475.1 Verrucomicrobiota bacterium | reverse complement strand
ATGCGGAACTTCGGGGACTCGCGCCGGATCGCGGGGCTTATGACCAAGCTAGGCATGGAAGATAATGAGGGACTGCAGCATCCGTGGCTGAACCGGTCGGTGGAGACGGCGCAGAAGCGGGTGGAGCAGAGGAATTACCAGATTCGCAAGCATACGCTGCAGTACGACGACGTGATGAATCAGCAGCGGACGGTGATCTACAGCTGGCGGACGGACATTTTGACGACGGAGGATCCGCGGAAGGAGGTGTTTGAGACGGTGGACGAAAGGATCGGGGCGGAGGTGGAGGCGCGAGCGGGAACGGATCCGGTGGATCTGGACGGATTGGTGCACTGGGCGAACACGGCGATGCCGTTGGGGCTGAAAAAGGAGGATCTGCAGAACGCGGGGGGTAAGGATCAGTGGAAAGAGGTGCTAAAGAAGCGGGTGCGGGAGGCGTATGAGTTGAAGGTGAAGTTTGAGAATCCCGAAGCGGTGAAGGCGCTGGAGAGGTATGTGCTCTTGGGGGCGATTGACCGGTTGTGGCAGGAGCACCTGTACGCGATGGACGGGTTGCGCACTTCGATCAACCTGCGGGCGTACGGGCAGAAGGATCCGCTGATCGAGTACAAGCGGGAAGCTTATGGAATGTTTGAGGAGTTGATGGAGAGGATCAAGGGGGAGGTGGTGCTGAACCTGTTCCGGTCGGCCTCGAGTCTGTCGGCGTTCGAGCATTTCCTGGCTGCGCTGCCGCAACGGACGGGGAGGGGGGAGTTGCCGGTGCAGGCCCAACCCACCGAGGGCTCCCTGAGCACCGCCGCGGGAGGTCAGGCCGGCCCGGTGGAAGAGGCGTTGGCGCCGATGAAGCGGCAGGGGCCGAAGCTGGGCAGGAACGACCCATGTCCCCTGGATCCGAACAAGAAGTTCAAGAACTGTTGTGGGGCGAGCGGAAGCAAGGTGTGCTTCAAGGTGGCGGCGTAGGAGAGAGACGGACGCGTTACTTATATTTTGGTTTCAGGCTCATGTAAGAAACGGTGTTGTCCGCGCGAAGGCGGTTGAAGCCGCCAGAGTGCACGTTTTCATAGTCCCAAGCCAAGGTGACGCGGCTGGCTGGGATATTGAAGGTCCCCCCCTGCCGGTAGATTTGGATCTGGCCGCTGGCCGCAGCCTCGTCCCCCGCCCACGGGGGGCATTCGTAGCTATTCGTGAATTGTTTGAAATATTTTCCTCCGGCCTTGATTTCTGAAGGGCAACGCAGGGTGTTGGTGGTGAGGCCGTAGGGCGAGAGGGTTTCCCAAAGGGTTTTCGCGCCATCATCAGGCTCGTAGACGGGGTTGGCGGGGTCATTTTCGATTTGGGGAAAACGGTTGCCATTGTCGGGAATCCAAAGCCAGACGGCCGTGCCGATCTGCCGCAGGTTGGAAAGACAGGCGGTGCTTTCGGCCTTGTCCCGCATTTTTTGGATCGCAGGAGTGCCGAGAGAGGCGATTAGCGCCAGAATACAGATCACTGCAAGCAATTCGACCAAGGTGAAGCCCCCGGGGGATTTCATCGGGTATGGCCCGGGTCCTTCACAGCTTCGCGGCGGCTGTTATAGCTCTGGTACCGCTTCGCCCTCTGGTCGGGTGACATGTTCCGCATTCCCCGGGTGAACCGCTCGCTTAACTTTTCTCCCGTGGCCGGATCCTGCATGAGGGCCTGGACTTTTTCGCGGCGTTGCTCCGGCGGCAAAGCCTCCCATTCCTTGAACTGGCGGGCAGCTTCCTCAACCGAGTTCCGGGCCGCGGCCTGATCTTCCTTGGAAAGAGCGGCCAACCGCGGTTCCAGCCTCTCGATCCATTTCTCCGGGGGAAGGGAGGGGAAGCGGCCCCATCCCTCTTCGCGGCCCATGCTTTCCGGTCGCCCCGGCTCCCCGGCGTTTCTGGGGGCTGGTAGGAGGTAGACCATTTCCGCTTTGCCGCCCGCGAGTTTGGCCAGGGCGGGCATGGCGGAGGCAACCTCGCCCCCCGCGGAGTTTTTTCGCAAAGGAGGATTCCAATCGGCGGGAAGAAGAATCCGGATTTCGGCGGCTTGGGCGGCGTTTTGCGCCACCGCGCGAAGCTCCTTCGGAAGAGTGGGAGAGGGTTGCCAGGTTTGCCGGCGTGGATCCGCCCAACTCGGCAAACTGTCGAGCGTCGCCATGGCAGGGAAAGGGATACGATATTCAAGGCTAAGGACGGGAGAGTTTTCGGGCGGGCGTGGCAACAGGGCGCGGATTTGGTTAAGTCCGGTCTGATCGGGGGCGAGAAGAAAGGCCAGACGGCCTCCCCGGCTTTCAGCGGTGGCCTGGATCGCCTCCAAGGCCTCCGTGACGTTGACACGCCGCACATGAATGCTGACGGTTTTGGTTCGGTCGAGATCGGTCAGGATGGGAAGCTTGGTTTGCCGGGTGAAGGAATCCAGCACGAGCCCGAGCGGTTTTTTTTCAAAATCCAAGGTGACAGTGCCCCACCAACCAGAAAGCCAAAACACGAGCCCGCCAAGGGCAAAAAGCACGACCGCCCCCCAAAGAGCTATGGACCGATTCAACAAACCGACCTTACGCCTGAATGAGCGTGAAGCGAGGGCGGAGGGGAGTCGGGAATTGAAGGAGGCGTGGTCGCCGGGAACCTCCCGCTGGGAACCATCGGCAAAAGCCACGATGGCGTTGCCGGAATGACGGAAGTGGACGGTGTTGGCGCAGTCGGTTGTGTTGAAAAAATAGAACTCTTCCAGCATGGGGTTTTTCCCCGAGGCGGGTGCCTGAAAGGTATTGATCTGGGCGCAGGTCGCGAAAAGGGCGGTCTGGCTAGGGCGTTCCAGCTGGGTGCTGCGGCGGAATTTGGCTGAATCCTGGCCGGTCGATCCACCGGTTAGCTCGGTGTTCACGCCGAAGCCGAAGTAACCGTTGGCAAACTTGGGCTTGAAGCTGGCTCCCATGGAGGTGAAGGCGAAATCAGGCACCTGGCCCGCGGAGTCTGCGATGTAGGGCCCGAGCGGGCCCCGGGATTTATCGAGAACTCTTTTCCCCTCGGCTTTGGGTCCGGTGTAGCTTTCAAAACCAAACCACCACTGGACGCCATCGGCCAGATTTTCCCGCGCCTTGAAAAACTGGCCCTGGTTTTCGGCGAGATAGGTTTGTGCGGCGATGGAAAGTTGCCGGAGGGCGGAAGAGGACGTGGCGAGGGTGGTCTGGCGCCGGACCGCCATGGCCGCGGGAGCCCAAAGGGTGAGCAGAATTCCTGTAATGACGATCACCGCCAGGCACTCCAT
>RGTE01000014.1 GCA_010025475.1 Verrucomicrobiota bacterium | reverse complement strand
TCATCCAGCCGCAACCACCATTCGGCCGCGGACCAGAACGCCAACCCCTGTTGCAGATCCTGGGCGGCCTGGGGTTCGGTTTGCGTCATTTTTTTCAAAACACCGGCGGTTTCCGTTTCCACCAGCCCCTGCCTCATCTGCCAGGCTTGGGCGACAAACTCCACATACATCAACCCTCCCCTTCCCGTTTTATAGGCCCTTTCCTCCTCCCCCTTCGGTACCCGCTCCGTGGCGATCCGTTCCCGCATGGCCAACAGATCCCCGATAAACTTTTTCTCCGCACCCAACCGCTTCCACCGTTTTTCCACCGCCGGCCAGAACTCCCTCATCGGTTCCTTGGCCCCCGCGATCACCCGGGCACGGCATAAGGTCTGAATCTCCCAGGCCTGCGCCTCCTTGTCGTAATATTCGGCATAGCGCTTCACCGGGACCGCCAGCGCTCCCTCGGCATAAGGCCGCAGGCGGAAATCCACCTTGAACAGAGCACCGGAGGCACGCTCCTCCGTAAGAAACTTCACCGCCTTCTGGACCGACTCCTCCCCCTCTCCCGCCACCAACAAATCCAGATCGGATCCGAAACTCAGCGCATTACCCCCCAACTTCCCCAGCCCGATCCACGCCCACTTGCCCTTGCCGGCAAACTCCCAAGCCCAACCGAGACAGGCCTCCGCCAAAGCCGTCAGCTCGGACTGCAGGACAGGAATCTCGGCCAGCCCCAACAGCCCCCGCAGGGCAATCCGCAGCTCCTCCCCCCGGACAAAACTCCGGACGCCGTCGAGGGCTTCCTCGGGGTCCTTGGGAGGTTTCCAGGCCTTGCGAAGCAAGGAAGAGGTCCGTGGGGTATCGAGGTCGGACTGGGTAACCTCCTCAAACAGTTCCGGCCGGGCCACCAGGCCTGGGCCGAGAAAACGGCTGCTCTCAAAAAATTGGATGAGAAGATCCAAAGCCTTCGGACTGACACAGAGCGTTTCGTACAGCAGAGAGCGGGCACCATACGACTGCACAAAGTTTGCAAAGCCCGCGAGCGCCAGGTCCGGCCGAACACAACCCGCCAACCGTTTTTCCAAGGCGGGCTGCAGGCGCTGGAAATTTTCGCGGGTACGGGCGGTGGCATGCACGTCTCCGGAAGGGGCCAGCCCTTCCCAAGCCGAACGGGCGGCAGTCGGTTCCTGCCAGGGAATCTTTTCGGGCCAACCACCGGCCACCACGGTCTTGGGCTTCAAATCCCCGAAGATGGAGTCGTAAACCGCCCGCACTTTCCCCCGACAGGATTCCACCTCGGCGGCCAACACCGATCCCGACTCTTTTCCCAGGGCCCGCGCCAACAATTCGAGGTCATCCGCTTCCGCCGGAAGCAGATGGGTCTGCCGGATCTGCCGCATTTGCAGAAAATCCTCCAGCCGGCGCCAGAAATCATATCCACCCAAAAGCACCTGCTCTTCCTTCGGGTTCAGGATACCCAGGGTTTTCAGGTTTCGGATGGCCTTGCGCAGATCGTGCGTCTGCAGGGTGGGCTGGGCGGCTCCGTGGAGGAGTTGGAGGCCCAGCACCGGAAACTCCACTTCCCGCAAACCGCCCCGGCCGCGCTTGATCTCCCGCTCCTTGTCGGCCGCCGAGATCAGCTCTTCCTCCGCCCGGGATTTCTGCTCGAAGAGTTCCCCCAGGGCCGACGGGCTCAAACCCCGCGGATAAATGAAGGACTGCAGGGATTGGAAGGTTTCGTAGGCCGTTTCCTGGTCTCCGGCGACCCTGCGGCCGCGGATCCAGGCGCACCTCTCCCACACCTCCCCATACCCGCTGTAATACTCCTCCAAACCCTCTTGGTGGAAGACCAGCGGGCCGCGATCTCCCTCCGGACGAAGCCGGAGATCGACCCGGTAAATCAGCTCCCCGCCCTTGGTATCCAGATCCGTGACCAGGCCACGGGCCAAGCGTGCGCAGGCCTCATCGTCATCCCCTTCCCCCGCCAAAAAAATCAAATCCAGATCGGAAAAGAAATTCAGGTCGGCCGCGCCCAGCTTGCCCAAAGCCAGCACCGAGAAGCCTTCGGTCTTGCCCCGATCGGGATCCGGGGCCTTTTCCCGGGCCAACGCCAAGCCGGCCCCCAGCACAAATTCGGCCAGCGTCGTGTACCGACCGGAGGATTCGGCCGGCCGAGGCAGAGTGGCGAAATCGAAAAAGGCCAACCGGACCAGTTCCGCTCGCTGCCACTCCCGCAGGCAGGCGAGCCGCCGGCTGGGCGAATCCGCCCGGGCGGCCAACTCCTCCCACTCGATCCGGTATTTGCCGGAACTGCGCGTTTGCAGAAGCGAGGCGGGACTTTGGGTCGCGGCCGAAAGAATTTCGTTGGCGGTGAGGACTTCCCGGCTCCCGGGGGAAAAGGCGAGAAACTTTTCCCAGGCCTCCTCGGGCGTGCGGCAGTCCGGACGGAGGCTCACACCAACAGATGGGCCCGCCGCAACAGGGCGCGTTCCCGCAGGCTCAGCGGCCGCCAGCGGCCATGGCCGAGTTCATCCAGCAGTTGCCGAAGTTCCCGCCGGAAATCGGCCTCCCCGAGTTCCGCCACCGCCAGCGTGGCGGCCATTTCGTCCATCCCTTTCCAAGCCGGTTTGGCGAGAACCGGGGGCTCCGGCATTTCCCGCCGCCAAGCCCTGGCCAACAAATATCCCGCCACCAGCCCGCCGATGTGGGCACTATGGCCGATGAAGGAGAGCGCCGGCACAAAGAGGAACGCAACGCTCAGCACAATGAAAAAGAGCACCGCCTTGCGCGCCCGGATCGGAAACGGGATTGGAAAAATAAAAAGCCGGGCATCGGGATAATAAACCGCGAACGCCGCCACCACGGCCAACACCGCGCTGGCAAAGCGCACGGACCCGAGTCGCGATTCCACCGGACCGCCAAAAATGGATAGAGTTAGCATGTTAAAGAGGATGTGGGTGACCCAAAATCCAACCGGCGGGGCATGCAGCCACATGTAGGAGAGAGGTTCCCACCAGGCTCCTGAAATCAGGTTGGCCGGGGAGAGGGAGAGAAGTTGGCGAAGCCACGAATCCGCACCCGGGTGGTTGATGGTCAACAGGATATCGGCAAAGGCAACGCCGATGTTGCCCAGGATAATCGCCCGGGAGACGGGAGCCGGATGTTTCACGGATGGGGGTGGGGCGTATGGTGGCGCTTCTTCTTGGAACGGAGACGAAACACGTTGCTCCAGGTTTTGCGCAGGGCCTGGGTCTTGCTCATGTACCGCTGCTCCAACCCGGCGGCTCCCTTCCGGATGGCGGCCAAAGCCCCCTTCACCGTGAAGTCGTGCATTTCGAGGACGGTGCAGGCGGTGCCGATCGCCTCGACGTGGTGGGCATCACTGCCCGCGGTCATGGCCAGGTCCCTTTTCTTGGCGTAGTCGTAGGCCCGGCGATTTGCGGCTTTAAAGGTCACCGCGGCGTTGAACACCTCGATCGCCTCCAGAGCCAATCCGTCCAGGATCCCTTCCCGAATTCCGGCCCGGAAGTTGTCGTAAGGATGGGGCGGGACCGCCACTCCGCCGGCCTCCTTGATCAACCCCACCGCCTCCGCCGGTCCGATTCCCTTCAGGTCGGGAAGACGGACCCCCAAGGCCAACAGATGCCCCGCCGAGGTGGTGATCTCCTGACCGGGGATGATGAGGAAATCGTTCACGGGATGGCCGTCTTCCCGCATGAGTCCCACCGAAAGAAAATAATCCACGCAGGCACAGGTGTTGTGGTCGGTGATGGCAAACCCGTGCAAACCCCGTTCCCGGGCGGCCTGCACCATCTCTTCCGGCTCGCTCACCCCGTCGGCGGAAAAGCGGGAGTGGCAGTGCAGGTCGATCCGGTATTTCATGCAATGATTTTAAAGTCCTGAACCTTTTTCCACCGTTTCAATCTGCACAAAAGTCCGGGAAGCGGAGACGTCCGTCCCGGGGGTGAGCTGGGCCACCTTCATTTCCCCGATCACCACAGTGTCCTCGGCTTCGATCACGCTGTTGAACGTAAAGCGCTTGATGGCCTCCCCCTTGGCGTTCAGACCGTCCGCCCGGATCATCGAGAGGTAGGTTTTACTGATCCAATAACGCACCTTGGCGTAGTTGCTTTGCACGGGCGGATTCGCCTCGTACACCCAGCAATCCAGCATCATCACGTTGTCGTTTCCCGTCAGCTTGGCGTCCGGCCAACGAAGAAAGTCGATTCCCAGATCCTCGTACGCGAGATCCGTGCCCGCCACTTGCCTGGTTTTCTCGTCCCCGGTAACCACCTGCCATTCGGCGTCCGGCTTGGATCTTTTTTGAATGAGGCTGCCCTCCGGAGCGAACCGGACCCGGATCTGGAGCGGGCGATCCTGGAATTCAAACTGGATCAACCGGTCCCGGGTCCGAACCACCACGGGGATCTTCTTTTCCCCGCTCTGCACCCGACCCTTCAGAATGAGATCCTTCATCACCAGGGTTCTCCAAAGGAAATTTTGCATCTGCCGCGGGGTGGGGTTTTCCGGAACTCCGGAGTTCCAGGTGGACGTGTCCCTTTTCTCCGCCTTGAGCCGAACCGAGGGTTGGGTGAGGTCCTGGCCCATCGAAAGCGGGCCCAAGAAGGTCAAAATCAACGGGAAGCAAACGGCTTGGCGTACCATTTTCCGCAACTTAGCTTCGAAAACTTGACCACCCAAGTCTATTCCCTGGATTTAAGGGTTTTCCGCTGGATCAACCGGGGGTTTAACCACCCTGTCCTGGACCAGTTCTTCAACCTGCTGGCCGACGGAAAGTTCTGGACGCCCATCCTTTTGCTGATCGCCGTGCTGCTTGTCTGGAGGGGAAGCGAGAAGGTTCGGGTTTGGGTTCTCCTGACCCTTTTCAGCATCGCGATCGGAGACCCTTTGATATGCAACCCGCTCAAACATCTCTTTGACCGGGCCCGTCCGTTTGAAGCCGTGGAGGGAGTCCGGGATGTCAGCCCCGGCCCCGCGGGCAACCGCTGGCAACCCGCCGTCCGCATCTCCGGCATCCCGGAGCAGGACATCCAACACGGCCGCTCCATGCCCTCCTCCCACGTGGCCAACGCCACCGCTGCCGCCATGAGCGCCCGGTTGGTCTGGGGACCCGCCCTGCGCTGGCCCTGGGCTTTCGTCGCTCTCGCCGCCCTGGGTCGCATCTACACCGGCGACCACTATCCCACGGATGTCCTCGCCTCCGTTCCCCTCGCCATTTTTTACACCTGGCTGATCGGTCAGGCAGCCAACCGGCTTTGGGCACGCTGGGGAACCAAGTTCCTGCCCAAACTCACCGCGCGGATGCCTTCTCTTCTTTTTCGAAAGTAATCCATGTCCGCCGACCTTTCCCTTGTCATCCCCTTCTACAATGAAGAGGAAAATGTTTCCGCGGTGATTGCCGAGGCCCGCGCCGCCGTCCCGGGCGCCGAAATCATCGCAGTCGATGATGGCAGCCGAGACCGAACGCCCGCATTACTGAAAGAGGAAAAAGGAATCCGCGTCATCCACTTTCCAAAAAATCTCGGCCAGGGGCCGGCCCTGTACGCCGGACTTCTCGCCTCCACCCGGCCCTTTGCCGCCATGATGGACGGGGACGGCCAGAACGATCCCGCCGACCTGCCTGCCTTGCTGGAACTGATCCGCACCGGTCGGGCCGACTTCGCCTGCGGCATCCGCACCCCGCGGCGCGACTCCTGGCAAAAACGGGTCGCCTCCCGCATCGCCAACGCTATTCGCCGGTCCGTCCTGCTCGACGGAGCCCACGACACCGGCTGTTCCCTGAAAGTCATGAGGCGTGAGGACGTCCGTTTCCTCGTCCCGTTCAAGGGCATGCACCGATACCTGCCCGCCCTGCTCGGGGCCGCGGACCTGAAGATCGGGGAAAAGCCCGTCCGCCACCGCCCGCGCCGGGCCGGAGTTTCCAAGTACACGATCGCCGGTCGCGCGTGGGTGGGGATCCAGGACCTGATCGGCGTGGCTTGGCTCATCCGCCGTCGCGTTCCCTGGCCCGTCGGCCTGCCACGTTAGCAATTTTAAGACCTAAGCCTCCGTTTTACCTTAATCTTAATCTAACTACGGCTTTAACCTCGCCGAACTGCTCGTGGGCACGGACCGCGCGGACGCCAAAGTTTCCGGATACATCAGATAGGGCTTTCGCTCCTCCAGCCATTTTGCCACCCCGGGCTCCCAGGAGGCGACGATCTGTCGGGCCGATAGGCCGGCCAACACCTGCTTCCGCGTCTCCCGGCTCCGGTTGAGCTTGTCAAACATCAGGGTGTTTTCCGCGTCTGAAAAAAAGTTCTTTTTCGGCAGCTGCCTTTTCAGGGATTCCAGCCCGGCCATGTTGATGGCGGTCAGATTGGCTGGAGCCTTGGGATCGGTCTCGACCTTCACCCCGGACATCACCACGTTGCGGTAGCGTCCGGTGGGCGGTTTATAGCGGAAGGGAGTGAATTTTACCCCGTTAAATCCGAAACCCGTCATTTGCAGGCACAACTCCTCCGGGTCGGCGCCCTCGATGGCAAAAATATCGAAGGGATAAATCACGCTGCCATCCAGGCCCTTCGTCGGCACTCCCTCCGGATTGGCCCCGTTGCTGACGCCGAGCTCACCAAAGAATCCCGTCGCCACATACCCGCGGGCCGATTGGACGCGTGGGATGTTCGGGGAAGTCGCCACCCATTTCAGGCCACTGTCCTCCCAGGTCATTTCCTGGGACCAGCCTTTCATGGGGATCACCGTTAGCCGGCAGGGCCGTTTCAGGTGATGCTCATTGATCCATTTCGCAAGTTCGCCGACGGTCAGTCCGTACACATACGGAATGTCGTATTGCCCGATGAACGAGGGCGTCAGTTCCGGGCCCTGCGGCCGGGGCCCCTCCACCCGTTTCGCACCCAACGGGTTCGGCCGATCCAACACCATCACCTCAATGCCGTGCTCCGCCGCCGCCTCCATCACCAATCCCAATGTGCTGATATAGGTGTAGGAGCGGCAACCCACGTCCTGCAGGTCGTAGACCATGACATCGATGCCCTCAAGCATGCGGGGAGCGGGTTTTCTCGTGTCCCCGTAAAGGGAGAAGACCTTGATGCCGGTCTCCTCGTCCTTCGAGATCTTGCCATCATGGTTTTTGTCCTCCCCATGCCGCTCCCCGGAGACATGTTTTCCCGCCCCCACTTTTCCAAATACCCCGTGTTCCGGCCCGTAAAGTGCCACCAGGTTCACGCTCGAGGATTCCAAAAACCGTTTCCAGGTGGGAACCCCTTGTCCATCCACCCCCGAAGGATTGGTCACCAATCCCACGCGCTTGCCCTTCAGCTCGCGGAATCCCCCATCCGCCAGCACATCAATCCCCAGACGGAACGCGGGCCGGTTCGTCTCCTGCGCCACCGCCAGAACGGAGCTGAAAAGAAACAAAATCAGCGCAAATCTTCCGGCCATGTCGAAGGGTAACCTAAAGCGGAAACGTTGGGTAGGGCGCCCGCATAAAGAAAATCGGGGATAGTAAATATATGTTAGGGGGCTCTCACCCTGATGATCGACGTCCTTCGCCTTAAGTCCTTCCACTTGGACCTTGCCCCTGAAAATCAACCCTACCGAGTTACCCCTTCAAACCCTTCAGCGCCGCCGCGGGATCCTCATTTTTCATCAACGACTCGCCCACCAGCAGGCAATGAATCCCCTGGGCGGTGACAAACCTCACATCCTCCCGGGTCCGGATGCCGCTCTCACTGATCCCCAGACAGTCGGCGGGAATCTCGGGCGCCAACTCCTCCGTGGTCTTCAGATCCACCTCGAAAGTGTGCAGGTTGCGGTTGTTAATCCCAATGATGTCAGCCTCGATTTCCAGCGCCCGATCCATCTCGGCCATATCGTGGACCTCCACCAGCACGTCAGCCCCCAAGGTCTTGCCAAGATCGTAAAGGGCTTTCAGCTCCGCATCCTCCAAGGCTGCGACAATCAGCAGGAAGGCATCCGCCCCGGCCGCGACACTTTCGTACACCTGCGCCTCGGTCACGATGAAATCCTTGCGCAGCACCGGAATTCCCACGGAGGCGCGCACCTTCTGCATGTCGTCCAAACAGCCCCGAAAATATTCCCGGTCCGTCAGCACGGAGATCGCGCCGGCCCCACCCTTCTCGTAAAGCCGCGCCTGCGCCACCGGGTCATATTTCTCCGCGATCGTCCCGGCCGTCGGGGAAGCAGCCTTGCACTCTGCAATCACGGTAACGGTGCCGGGTTTGTACAGGCTGCTCCTGAATCCCCGGTATTCGTTGCGTTGCAGAGCCAGACGGCGCAGCTCCGGTTTTTTGGGTTCGAGGGCCATGGCCTCCTTGCGCTTGGTGGCGATGATCTGGGCCAGCCGATCGGAACCCTTCATTCCTCCTCCTCGTCCTCGATCGGTCCCGACCGCTTTTTCCCTTTCAGGAAGGCATTCAGGAAAGCGTCGATCTCGCCGTCCAGAACCCCCTGCACGTCACTGGTCTGCTCCCCCGTCCGCAAATCCTTCACCATTTGATACGGTTGGAGCACATACGAGCGGATCTGGTGGCCCCAGCCAATCTGGCCCTTGGCGGCGTAATTCTGCTCCTGTTCGGCCTTCTTTTTATCCAGCTCCAACTGGCGCAAGCGGGCGGCCAGCACCTTCATCGCGGTGGCCCGGTTCTTGATCTGGGATCTTTCGTTTTGGCAAGTCACCACCAATCCCGTGGGAAAATGGGTGATGCGCACCGCGGAGTCCGTGGTGTTCACCCCCTGGCCGCCGTGGCCGCCGGCACGAAAGACGTCCACGCGGATATCCTTTTCCGGAATCTCCAGCTCCTGCTCCTCGTCCGGTTCGGGCACGACCTCCGCCGAGGCGAACGAGGTCTGCCGTTTTCCCTGCGCGTTAAAGGGGGAAATCCGCACCAAACGGTGCACGCCCCGCTCCGGCTTCAGGTAGCCGTAGGCGTTTTCCCCCACGATGCGGAGCATGGCGTTTTTAATGCCGGCTTCCTCCCCGGAAAGGATGTCGAGCATCTCCACCTTGTACCCCCGCCGTTCCGCCCAGCGTTGGTACATGCGAAGGAGAATGTTGGCCCAGTCGCACGCCTCGGTGCCGCCCGCCCCGGCATTGAGGCTAAGGATGGCGTTTCTTCGGTCGTCGGGTTGAGAAAGGATGAACTGGACCTCGGCTTGGTCGAGTTGCGCCAAGGTTTGTTTCAATTCGTCCGCGAACTCCTTGCGGGCCGCCTCCGAACCGTCCTCCTCGGCCAATTCCTGGTGTACGGGCAGGTCGGCCACGCGCTTTTCCAATTCCCCCATCTGCTCAAGTTTGCGGCGGATCGCCGTGGCTTCGGCGGAAACCTTTTGGGCTTTGGCGGTGTCGTTCCAAAAGTCGGGAGCGGCCATCCGGCCGTCGAGTTCCTTCAGCTGGGCTTCGAGCTTGGCCGGGTCAAAGAAACCTCCGCAACTCCCGCAAGCGGGAGTCCACGGAGGCCAAATCGACAGTCTCAGCCGGAAGATTCATGACGTGGAAAGAATGCCCTCACCCAAGGGATGGCTCAAGCGGCTTCCCGTCGACTCCAGAGCCCCAGTCCCACGCAGGCCAGAGAGATCCAGACCGGCCACTCTCCCCAGCGCGTGTACCAAGTGGCCCGGGGCTCGGCCAGCTCCAGTTCGCCCCGGAAAAATCCCGGCTCACGGATCGATCCGGTCACCGGATCCCGGACTTCCGCGGTGATCACCCCGCGGGGATTGATCAATGCCGTGACACCGTCGTTCGTGGCCCGCAAAAGCGGCAACCGCGTCTCCACCGCGCGCAATCGGGCATTCTCCAGATGTTGCCGGGATCCGGCCGAGGCACCGAACCAGGCATCGTTGGTCAGGTTCACAAGCAGATGGGGAAGTTTTTGGGCGGCCCGACGCACCACCCGGGGCACGGAATCCTCAAAGCAAATCAGCGGCGCGATACGAACACCCGGCGGATCGAGGCCCAGCAACCCGGAAGCCGTGCCGGCCGTCAGATCCCCACCGGGAGGGACCAGTTTCCGCAGCCACGGAAGAAAATCGGCCAGCGGGACGTACTCCCCCATGACCACCAGGTGGGTTTTGTCGTAGACCTGCGGGAACTTTCCCTCGGGCCCCTGAAAAAGAACCGCACAGTTGAACGTGTCGGGTCCCCGCACATCCAAGGATCCGGCGAGCAACGCCCGGGCGCCCATCCGACGAACCGCCTGGATGGCGGTCTGCAGGTCAGGCTCCTCCCGCCAGCCGGTTCCCGCGAGGCTCTCCGGCCAGACGAGCAGATCGACCGGCCCGCCCCCCACCAGCGCGAGCTCGCTCCATTTCCTCAGCTCCTCGGCCACGCGGGAGACTTTGGCCGACCGCCACGGGTCCTGCGGCACGGAGGGTTGGATCGCCGCATACTTCAGGGTGACGACCGGTTCCGGCAGGGGCCGCAGGAGCGTCCGGGCCCCGTAAACCATGGTCAGCCCCACCACCACGACACCGGCGGTGAAATCCCAGCGAGGTCGCCATTTTTGCGAGCCGCGAATCTCCAGCTCAAACCGCCGAGCGGTCAGGGCGAGTGTCAGGCCGGCAAATGTCACCACCCAGGAGACCAGGAACACTCCGCCCAAATCCGCCACTTGGGCAACCAGCAGCAGATCCCCCTGCGAAACCCCGAGCGAGTTCCAGCCGAATCCCGAAAAAACCACTCCCCTCAACCACTCGGTCACCGCCCAGGCCGAGGCCCCGAGGAATGCGTGCCGGATATTTCCCCAGCTGGTCATGCGATCCGGATCGGATCCGGACAGTCGAACCCACAACACAAACCAAAGGGCGGGATAGATGGCAAGGTAAGCGCTCAACACCGCCCATCCCGAAAAAGTCACCGTCTGCAACCAACTCAGACTGGTGAGAAAGTGGCTGAACCCGAAAAACCAACCAAGGACCAGCGCATCCCTCGAGTCCGGTTGCTGCCTTTGCCCGTAGTAGGCAATCGGGATCAACCCGATCCAACCGGCCACCGGCTGGGAGAAGGGGGCGAAGCCGAGCGTGAGGATCAATCCGCTCCCCCCCGCGCAGAGCCAGCCCGTGATGGGAATCCCAAGGATGTTTCGGACACTGCGCATCTCCTTTTCTCCTCGCGGAATGGGAATCCGTCAACGCCGACCCGGCTTGTCTCTGGAACCTGTCTGCCCTTACCTCAAGAGGTGATTCCGGCGAAATTCCGCGAGGCTCTCTGGAAATTTTTCCTGATCTGGGCGGGGGTGGGTCTCCTGACGGTCACCTTTCGCCTCAGCCCAACCTGGGCAGAGTCGCTCCCCCTTCCTGTTTGGCTGAGTGTCTTCGTCGCCTTCTGCCTTCGTCATGGCGACTTCGTTTCCATGCTCCTTGCCTCCAGCCACGTCTACTTTTCCGCGGTGCACGTCTACTTTTCCGCGGTGGACCGCCTGGGTCTGAAAAAGGCCCGCACCACCGCCGCCATCATCCTGGTCGCGTCAGGAATCCTCGAAACGGTGGGCACCCTGACCGGCATCCCGTTTGGAACCTATACCTACACGGATGCGTTTGGCCCGAGGATTGGCGGCGTCCTGCCCTTGGCCATCCCCTTGGCTTGGTTTGCCGTGGTGGCGGGAGCCAACCTGACCTTCAGCCAATATTGGCACGGCGCCACCCCCGCGCCGCTGGCCATCGCCACCGGGGCTTTTGCCCTTTTGTTCGATTACCTGATGGAGCCTTTCGCCTTCGCGATTCGCGGGTACTGGATCTGGGCCGGCAATGTCGTGCCCCCGCAGAACTATTTTTCGTGGTTTATCTTCAGCGCCATGATGGCGTGGATCACCCCCATCCATGCCGCCCCTTCAAAAAAAGCGGACCCACGCCCGGCGATCACCCTGGTCATCATGCTGGCCCTGTTTTTGGCGGCCCGGATCTCCCACGGAATCTGATCAGGCCCATCCCCCCGCCCGACGAATCACCACCGTGGCCCCACGGAGGATTTTTTGGCCAAGCCTCAGCCCGTGCCGCCGGCTGAACACATCGTACCCCGAGGCCTCGATCGGATCCAAGATTCCCGCATACAGTTCCCGCATCAACCAAGTGGCCAGACGTGGGCCCCCTGCCGCCAGTCGGCCGATTCCCGGCTCCGCCCGACGGTACTGCTCCCGGGCACGTTCCACCTGAAATCGCATGAACTCCCTCCATTTTCCCGAGGGCTTCCCGGCAAGGAGATCCTCCTTAAGGATCCCGTAATCCTTCCTTTCGGTGGCAGGAAGATAGATGCGGCCGGCGGTGGCATCCTCCGCCACATCCCGAAGAATGTTGGTCAGCTGCATGCCGCGCCCCAGATCGAGGGCCCTCGGTTCGGCCTCTTCATCCTCCAGTCCGAACACACGCATCATCATGAGTCCGACCGTTCCGGCCACCTGGTAGCAATACCGATCCAGCTCTTCCCAAGTCTGAAAATCCACCGACCCGGCGTCGCTGGCCACCCCACACGCCAGATCCTCGAACCACTGGCGCCGAATTTTTTTGCGTCCCGCCGTATCCCGAAAGGCCGGCATCCAAGCCTCCCCCACCCCTCCCCCGCCCGAACCGAAGGCGCGTTCCAGAATCTCCCCGGCGACCTCCGGTCGCACCTTCTCCCCACGGGCCGACGCCCGGTCAACCGCATCGTCAATGGAGCGACAACAGGCGTAAACGGCATAGGCGTCCCGCTGTACGGAAGGCCCCAGGACATGGGAAGCGAAATAAAAGGTGCGGGCATGCTCCCGGGTAATCTCACGAGCCGCCGCCTGGGAAGCGGTCAAGGGAGGCAAACAGGCCGGAGGCAACGGACTAGCTGGAGCGGACGGATTGACGGACCCAGCCGATCGCCTGGGAGACGGACTCCTGCTCCGAGGCCGACAAGTGCGACCCGGCCAACTTGGCGGATGCCTCCCCGAAAAGAAGCCGGCACCGCTCCTGCATGGCATGAATGGCGCCCGACTTCCGGATCAGATCCTGCACCTTGGAAATGGAGGATTCGTTGCGGGCGGGATTTTGCAGGCACATCTGAAGGAATGAACGGTCCACCTCTCCCAGCCGTTCATAGGCTTCCCGCACCAAGAGGGTCTTTTTCCCTTCCAGCAGGTCGGTGGGCAGAAGCTGGTCCCGACTGTCGAAATGGGAGAACTCCAGCAGGTCGTTCTGGATCTGGAAAGCCAGGCCAAGAGGTTCCATCACCAGCGCCATATCCTCCTGCTTTTCGGAACTGGCCCCGGCGAGGATCGCACCCAGCACGCTTGGCGCCTCAAAGGTGTACCGGGTGGTCTTCAAAAGATAGGTGCGTTCGATCTCCTGCGCGGTGACGCGGCCGATATCGCGGGATCCCAAAAGAATGTCGAAGATTTCCCCCACGCCGGTATCGGTGATGTAGGCAAGGAGCTTCCCGAGCGCCGCGGAACGATGGGGCTCTGAAAATCCGGCCGTCTGGAGGGTTTCCACGGACAGGGCGAAAAGCAGGTCGCCGACCACCACCGCCACGCCGTGGCCGGTCCGCTCCGCGTTGCTCAGGCGCCCCAGGCGCTGTTCCACCAGTTTGTGGAAAGTGGGAAGGCCGCGCCGCTTCTCCGATCGGTCGATCAGATCGTCGTGGACCAGAACGAAGGCATGGAGGAGTTCCAAGGACAGGGCCGCTGACACCACGGCAGGATCCGTCACGGACTTCTGCCCTCCCAGGCCACGGTAGGTCAGCGCGAAAAGCAAGGGCCGGATTCGTTTGCCTTTTCGTCCGACAAACTCGCACATGTCGAAGTAGACCGACTCGAACATCTCGCCGTAGTCGTACCGCTCCTTTTGACGGTGGAAAAAGGCCTGGATTTCCCGTTCCAAAAAAGAGGGAAGAGTTTCGATTTCGTTCCGAAGGGAGGTTTCCATAAAAGATATTACGAACTGCCTGCGCCCGTCCGCCAACGGGAAAAGGAAAAGTTATTCATATCGAGTATTCGCTGCCCTTGGGACGTTCTGACTTGGGCATGATTTTCAGGGCCGCGTGCTCCGCAAAAACCAGATGATGAGCCGGAACGCTTTTCGTGAGGAACACTCCGCCTCCAACCGTGCTCCCCTCTCCGACCACGGTTTCCCCCCCAAGAATGGTGGCCCCAGGGTAGATCGTTACCCGATCCTCGATGGTGGGGTGGCGTTTGCGCCCGCGCAGGGTTTCGGCGCCGCTGACCGAACGGGCTCCCAAAGTGACCCCGTGGTAAATCCGAACTTCCCTGCCAATCTCCGTGGTTTCACCAATCACGATGCCGGTGCCATGGTCGATGAAAAAAGACGGGCCGATGGTGGCCCCGGGATGAATGTCGATTCCCGTGCGGCTATGCGCCCATTCGGTCATCATCCGGGGCAGCAAGGGAATCCCCAGCAGATATAACTCATGGGCCATTCGTTGGACGGCGATCGCCTCGATGCCGGGATAGGCCAGGAGAATTTCCTCCACGTTACGGGCGGCCGGATCGCCGCCCATGACCGCCTCCACATCGGTTTTCAGCACCGTACGAACCGCGGGGATACGGGCAAGGAAGGTGCGGACCTTCGATTGCACCGATTCACCCCCCCCAGCCTTGGGCAGACTTTTGTGAATTTCTTTTTCCAGGGCTTTTTCCAGAGATCCAAGAAGCTCCGTGATCGCCGAACCGAGTTCACGGTTCACCAGATGGTCGTCATCGTAAAATCCGGGAAAGAGCAAATGAAGAAGATCCTGGGTCACCGCGGCGACCGCCGCCTTCGAGGGGAGTTGGGCGGCCCCGAGATGGTTAATGGCCCCCAACTCCGCGTAGGAACGGGCCATCTCCGCTGTCAATGGATGGTGCGTGCTCAAACGGAAAACCATAGCGGATGAAGGCGGACCGGGGCAATCCGATGCCACCGCCGTTTTTGTTGGGCGGAAAGCCTCTCTGATGGCTCAATCAAGGGGTGGGAAACGCTGTTTTTACCCCTGCCAACCTTCCTCCGCTCCCGCCCGGGAGGCAGCGGTATGGTGTTTTGGGGTTTCCGGTGGCTCATTCCCTCTCTCCCGGGATGCAGGAGGCCGGTTTTCAAGCCCTCGGAATCGATGCCGAATACCTGCGGGTCGAAATTCCCGACGGGGATCTACCCGCCGCCATTCCCCAACTGCGCAAGACAGGATTCCGAGGCTGGAACTGTACCCTGCCCCACAAGGAGGCCATGTTCGCCCTCTGCAAGGAAACGGATGCCACCGCCAAGGAGGCTGCCTCGGTAAATACGGTGGTGGCGTTGGAATCGGACCTGAGGGGTTACAGCACGGATGCCGACGGGTGGGAGGACGCCGTCAAGGAAGCCTGGAATCTCGATTTCCGCGCGCAGCGAATTTTGGTTCTCGGTTGCGGGGGAGTGGGACGCACCCTCGCTACCCGGCTGGCCGGCAAAGGTTGCCGCGCCCTCGTTCTGTGCAACCGCTCGCCGGAGAAAGCGAACCGGCTCGCCAAGGAGATTCAGCCGCTCGCCAAGGGATCCGTTGGCGTCGTCGCCTGGAACTCCCCGGAATTTGGAGAGGCGATGCAGAAGACCAATCTTTTCATCCACGCGACTTCGCTGGGCCTGTCGAGCCACGACCCCCTTCCCCTGCCGAAAACCTACCTTCGTCCAGGGCTAAAAATTTATGACACGGTTTACCGCAAGGAATTCACTCCCTTGGTCCGCCAAGCGCGGGCCCGTGGAGCCGAGGCTTTGGATGGTCTCGGCATGTTACTCCATCAGGGGGCCAGGGCTTTCCGGATTTGGACAGGGAAGGAAGCACCCTTGAAGGATATGCGCCGGGCGATGGAACAGGCCGCCGGGCGGAGCCTATGAATCCGTGGTGGGAGGGTTTGGCCGTCTTTGGCGTGGGCGCCTGCATTGGATCTTTCCTGAATGTCTGCATTCTTCGCTGGCCGCTCGGCCTGTCGATCGTCCGGCCGGCCTCCCGTTGCCAGGCCTGCGGCGTGAAAATTCCAGGATTCCTGAATCTCCCCATCCTCGGGTGGATCCTGTTACGCGGGCGTGCCCGCTGTTGTGGAGCTCATCTGGATTGGCGCTATCCGGTGGTTGAGCTTTTTACGGCCACCATCCTTGCAGCCCTTTGGTTTCTCTATCCCCCAAAACTTTTTGTCGCGTACGCATTTCTGGCTGCCGGATTGATCGTGGCCTCAGGGATTGATTTTGATCATCTGGTGATTCCGGATGGGCTGACTTTGGGAGGCGTGATCTTGGGAATCTCTGCCAGCTATCTTTTGCCCCAGCTTCAGGAGAGAGCGGACCCCACGGATGCGATGATCCGCTCGGCGGTTTCTGCGGCACTGGGCGGCTCCATTCTTTATCTCCTGGCGAAAACTGCCTCTTGGTTTTTGCAAAAGGAAGCGATGGGCACCGGCGATGCCAAGCTTTTGGCTGCTTTGGGATCCTTCCTGGGGTGGACGGCTTTGCCCTGGATTTTGGCGGTTTCGTCGCTTTTCGGGACCTGCGTGGGAGTCATCATGATCTTGCAAAGAAAACAAAAACTGGGCGTTAAAATCCCCTACGGACCTTATTTAGCAATGGCCGTCCTACTTTGGCTACTTGGTGGAAAGGCTTGGATAGCAAAATATCTTCTGAATAATCTTTCCAGCCAGATCCCAAATTGATGATTTTGAATTGTTTATGAAAGTATTTTAATTTCGAAAATTACCCGCAAAACCACTGCCACTTAGTCGACACTAGAACTATTTATCTCCTGTATATAGGGGATGCGAAGGAACTGGAACTCAACATTTTGGGTGTTTGTCCTTCTGGCCTTTGGCATCCCTACTTTCTCGAGGTCCTCTCCTTTAATCTCCTTGCAGGATGATGGCTCGTTGGTTGTCGCAGACTCCAAGGGTTCAATATCTGATTTTGTCAAACAGGGAACTCCCCGGCAGTCCATCCAGATCGGCGGTCAAAGTTGTAACGTCAGTTACGGATTTA
>RGTE01000130.1 GCA_010025475.1 Verrucomicrobiota bacterium | reverse complement strand
ATCCTGAGAGCCTTCAAGTGAGAGCAGACTTTCATCTCCCTCACCAGACTCTGTTCTTTCAATGAACTGACATCATCATTAATTCATCGCCGAAAAGAACCAATCGGAATCGCTTCTTGGATAAAAATAACTGTGAATAACTTTCTGATAAATCACGTCGTCTCCTCTAAAAATAAATAGGTGAATTTGTCCACTTGCCGGCCGCCATCGAAATGGGAGAAATAAAATTTTTGCCTGACTCAGCGCGCCGACCCACCGCCAGATTGCAAAGCTTGCGCCTTCGCTTCCATCCAACCCGGTGCTTCCCTTTGCAGATCGCTCCCCACGTACCGGTGCAAAAACCGCTCCAGCACCAGCATCGCCGCCAGTCGGTTATCCGGCCGGGCAAAGCCATGCCCCTCGTCCGCCGCCACCAAATACTCCACCGCCTGCCCCTTCTTCCGGTAGGCCTCCACGATCTGGTCCGATTCCGCCTTCTTCACCCTTGGATCGTTCGCCCCCTGCACCACCAGCAAGGGAGCCTTCATTTTATCGGCGGAAAACAAAGGGGACTGCCGTTTTAGCCTCTCTTGGTCTGCCGGATCGGAAGGGTTTCCGACAAAGTAGTCGAACTGCCGGCGGACGGACTCCCAATACGGGGGGATCGAGTTCAGAAGCGTGAACAAATTGGACGGGCCCACGAAAGATGCCCCCGCGGCATAGACGTCCGGCGTGAAGGCCAGCCCCGCCAGGGCCGCATACCCGCCGTAACTTCCACCGTAAATGGCCACCCGCTTGGGGTCGGCGATTCCTTTTTCCACGAGATGTTTCACGCCCCACGTCAGGTCATCCTGCATTTTTTCACCCCACTGATGCCGCCCCGCCGCATAAAACCTTTTTCCGTAGCCGGTCGACTGCCGGAAATTCGGCTGCAAAACCGCCAGCCCACGGTTCGCGAAGAATTGGGCATTGGGATTATACCCCCAGTAATCCCTCGCCCAAGGTCCTCCGTGCGGCATCACCAGCAGGGGCAACTTCACCCCCTCCCGATGCTGAGGCAAAGTCAGGTAGGCGGGAATTTCCAGCCCGTCCGAGGAGCGATACCGGATCGGGGTCATCGGCGAAAGCCGCTCTTTGGGCAAATCCGGCCTTAGCTCCCCAAACTTGGTCAGGTCCCGGCTGTTTCGGTCGAAAAGATAGTAAGTTCCCGGATCCGTGTCCGCCGTGATCAGAATCACCCACCGCCGATCGTCGCCGGACATGTCGGCCAGCCCCACCTCCCGACCAGGAAACTGGCTCTTGAGAAATTGAAAATCAGAGGCGAAACCGTCGTCCCTCCAGTAATTCCGTTTCCGATCATCGAGATACACCGTCCCAACCAGTTCGTCCGTGGCTTCGGAAAAAGCTGCCCGGGAAATGTCCACCCGCCCCAGAGGATCTGATTCCAACTTCTGCAGATGACCCGTCTTCGGATCGATTTCCGCAAGAAAAGACAGGTCTTCTCCCTCACCCACATTTGTCTCCAAATAAGCCGTCCGATTCCCCGGCCGGAATCGGAACCCACCCATACCCTCTTGCCAGGTTGCCTTGAGGATGGGCGCGGAAAGCTTCTTGCCCTCGATCCGGAACAGTTCCGTTCCGCCATCGGCCGTCATCCGCGTGGCCAGCCTGACGTTCCCATCCAGATCGGAAACGATGTCCGCGCATCCTTCCCGATTCTCCCAAACCGGGGTCCGCCGCAGGAATTCAATGTCCAGTTTTTCGACGTCGAAAAATTTCTCGTCCCGCTCATTGACCTGGATCAGGGCCTCGCCCGGACGTGCCTTGGGCAGATCCATCACCATGGCCCTTGCCCCCTTTTTTAAGGGGACTTCCTGTGCCGCCGGTAGGCCGGTGACCGGATCCGCCGGAGCCGTCAAATCCAGCCGCCGCAAACGATAATTTTCATCCCCGCCCGAGTCCTGCGAAACCAGCAGATAGCGCGAATCCCGCGTCCAGGTGAAACCGGCCGGCGGACGCTCTTTTTCATCCGTCAACGCCCGGGCGCTATCGACCGCCTGACCCCAAGCCGCCAAATGGATGTTCAGGATACCGTTTCGCTCCTTCAGGAAAGCCACCCATCGCCCGTCCGGGGACACCTGGGGGCTCGCCAGCGCCGGGTTGCCAAAAAAAAGCTCACGGTCGATGAGATGACTTTTATCCACGCGGCTCTTTCCGCATCCGGCCAGAACTCCGGCCAACAAAATCCACCTCCATGACATCCCAGCGTGGTAGACGAAAAACCCAGCGCGACCAATCCTCATGCCGGATCGGCCGCCTCGGCCTTGGGCGTCCACTCATCCCTTCCGGTCTTCTTTTCCCGATACCGCTCCAGTTTCTGCTCCAGCATCTGTTTTTCCTCCGGTGTCGGACCCTTGCTCAGGGCCAGCATCACCGTCTCCTGGGCCCGACGGAAATCCCCCATTTCGGCATACCCGGAGGCCAGGATGCCATAGGTCTGGATCAACGGCTCATCCTGCAGGGCCCGCTTGGCCAAACTGACCGCACCCGCCCCATCCCGGTACTCCAAGTACGGACAGGTTGCCTTGGCCCAAGCCAACATGACCCGGTCCGTCGCTGTTTCGGGAATCAACCGCATGGCTCTCCGCAAATCGGCCTTGGCCCCGGCCGGATCTCCCGTTTTCGCCAAACAGTGCGCCCGGCGAACCAGCACCCAAGCCGTGTCCGGCGCCTGGTCCAACACCGAGGTGTAGCAATCCAACGCCTCCAAAAACTTGCCCTCCCTTTCCAACTCCAGACCCTCCAGCGCCGGCCCGAACTTGCTCTGCCTCCGGAAAGTCTCCACCGCCTCTTTCAGCCGAGCTTTTTCTTCTCCTGACTCCACTTCCCGTAACCGCGCGATCAGGAGCTCCTGCGCCCGCATGTACTGGTCCGACTCCGCCAAGCAGGCCGCTTCGAGCAGGACGTTGTCCGTGTTCCGTTCCAAATCCACCAACCGCACCGCCAAGGCGATGGCCGCCTTCGGATCCCGGAACTCCGCCAACGGCCCCGCCTTGGATCGCAGGGTGATCAGACTCTGCAGGTCGTTGAGGGCGTCATTCTTGTCCTTGGAAATCCCCTGCGAAATCGCCTTCTCAAAATCCAGCCTCGCCGCCTCGCTGTCCTCCAATTTCATCGAACAAAATCCCCGGCGTAGCCGGATCCAGGGAATATCCGGGGCTTTCTCCAAGGCCGCCGTGTAAAGATCCTTGGCCGCCCGCCACGCCTCCTGCTGCTCCGCCGCAAAGGCCT
>RGTE01000129.1 GCA_010025475.1 Verrucomicrobiota bacterium | reverse complement strand
CGTAGCTTTAGCGAAGGAGGCTCGGCGTCTCTGCGGTCAGCAAAGGTTTTACCGCGGAGACGCAGAGACGCGGAGAATTCTTTTCCCCATTCCGAATTCCAATTTCTCACCTGCGTTCACGTTCACTTTCCCATTCACGGCACCCCCCCCCTATTTCCTAACGTCTCTCTGCAATCTCCTGGTTCGCTCCTCCTGCCATCAAATCGTAACATTCCAAATCTCGAGTCTGCCCATGGGATCGGTAGAAATTTTCGGATGAGCGAATTTTCCTCCGACCAATCGAGATCCTCCCAATCTCTCGCTTTCTATCGCATCCTCTTCACCGCCGGACTCTCCCTCTTGGGGCTTCTTTGCACGGACCTGCTCACCTTGCTGGCCAATTTGCAATTGCGGGATCCCAATTCTGAAATGGCTTTGGTTCTGGGCCTGCAGGATCGCCTCCCGGTCCTTTTGGTCAGCTTGGCTCTGCTTCTTTCCGGAGAACGTCGACTAACCATCAAGCTGGAGCATTTTATCCTGCTTTGGACCTCCCGCTCCTGCTTTCTTTTTATGGGCTTGGCCGTACTCAGTCTCGGGATCGGCGTTAGCGCCACCGAACGGCTGCGCACGATGGGTCTGAATCGCCTCACTTTGGCGGCCGAAGCGCGTCAAAAGCAGGAGAACCAGGGACTGGAGATGCTCGAAAAAGCCAGCCCCGAGCAGTTGGCCGCCATCATCGAAAAACTCAACCGCGGACCCTTTAAGGAAAAGCCCGTCACGGCGGAGGACGTCATCCCGCGCCTGAAGGAGGATGCCGCCGCCAAACGGATGGCCATTGCCGAGACGGAAAATCAGCAACGATCGAGCGGGGTTCGCGCCGCCTCCTTGCAGATCTTCCGGATGGTCCTGACCACGGTGATCGGGGGGTTGGCTCTCTGGTTTCTCTGGAAGCAGAGCGCTTGGGTCCGTTCCCCTGAGCATCCCGCCGCCCGCCGCCGCGGCTCTGCCCGCTGACTCTGCGCAAGCGCTACCTTTAAAAACTTTTTTTACCGCAGAGACGCAGAGACGCTGAGAATTATTTTACGCATTCTAAATTCCAAGTTCCCAAACTACGTCCACGTTCACCTTCACCTTCACGAATCTTCTGTAGGGCCCCGCTGGAATTTTTCGGCTTAGGTAGGGCTGGCTTTGCAAGCCAGCCGCGGTTGAAAGTTTAGCGGTTGCCTTGCAAAGGCAACCCTACCAAAGCATCAAATTCCTAACCTAAGTTCACCTTCACGAATCTTCCGTATGGCCCCGCTGTGATTTCCAGCTGAGGTAGGGCCGGTTTGACGCCCCAAACCGGGTGGCTAAAATTCAGTCGTGAGCACAACGAAGATTCTTACCATTTTGGAGTCGGCCCAGATTGAGCCCCAGAAAGCGCGCGATTGCGGAAAGCCTGGAGTTGGCCTTTCGGGAGCAGGAGGATGACCTGACCAAATGCCTCATGACCAAGCAGGACGGGGCGGAGATCAAGGCAGAGATCATCCGATGGATGTTCCTTTTTTGGATCGGGCAGATTGCCGCTTTGGTGGCGATCGTGAAATTGATCCTTTGAGTGGATCGAAAGGCAGTTGCGGGCTGCGGGTTTCACGTCACGCGCCACCCATCACCAACCTTCTCCGCGTCCCGACAGAAGATGGAACTTGCTGGGCTGAACCATTCTGTAGGGCCCCGCTCCGTCGGGGCCGTGGACGCGGCGGAGCGCGTCCCTATAGGATTTTCAAAATCCTATCGTCGCGCTTCGGTAGGGACGCACCAGCGCCAGCGCGGGCGTCCCCGAAACCATCCCCTGCATCGCAGGGGATGGGGACGGCCTGAATTCTCCGAAGCCTCGAAGCGCGAAGGAGAATCGGGGAAAACCCCTCGTCCGTCCCTACCAAATCCGCAAGCTTTTTCCCTGAAACTTTCCCTAATCCTAATCCTCATCCCCCCTATCTCCTATCTCCTCATCAGCAACCCTTAACCCCTTGATCCCTAAATCAAAACCTCCACTTCATCCCGAACTCCGCCGCCTGGGTGAAAAAGTTCTGCATCGTGTAGCCGGCGAAATCGGGGGCGAGCACGCCGTTCAACCGATAGGCGAGGGAGACGTCGAACCCCGGGGCCACCTGGTAGCCAAACCCCGCAAACGCCTCCCACGCCCCCATGAAGTTGGACTGGTTGAAGTCGCCCTGCACCTGAATGTCCCCCGTCAGCGTCCCGATGGTCATCTTTTGGAACATGCCGCCGCCGCCCGCGCCGATAAACGGCCGCCAGCCTCCCTCCAGCGGATAGGAAAACTCCACGTTCACCATCAGCGGCACCTGCAGCAGATACCCCTGGGCATCGGCGGTGTTGGTGCCGTTCAGCGTGGGGTTGCCCCCCGTGCCGGAAAAGGTGCCGTTGCCGCTGATGGTGTAGGAGTCGACCGTGTTGTAGATGCAGCCCGTTTCAACCTCGAACCCGATCCACTCGTTCAGGCGGTAGCCGGGGGCGAAGTCGAACCGGAAACCCGGGTTGAAGGCGACCGACTCATAGCTGACCGTGCCTGTGAAGTTGCAGTTCCCCACGAGGGGGTTGATGCTTTGCTGGGGGTAGGAGCGGCCGTCGCGGGTGGAGACGGTCATGTCCGTGTTGACCGTGCCACCGAGGGCGAGGCGCAGGTCAAAGCCCGGTTCGTTGGGCGACTTTGAATTCACATCGGTGATGTCCAGACGCTGGGCATGAAGGTCGAAGGCTAAAAGTAACAAAAGGACCAGGCTGAAAGCAGATTCCGAAATTCGGATTTGGAAATTCGGATTTCGAAATCCGAGTTTCCCTAATCCCATACCCCCTGAACCCCTGGATCCCTTCGGGTTCTTTTGGGCGGAATACTCTTTCATCGTAAGTACGACCTAGAAGCGAATCGTCACCGTCCCCATCACCGACATCGACGGCACGGACTGGCCGGCGAGGGAGTTGAGGTAGCGGAACTGGACGTCGACCATCAGGTCCGGTTCGCCCGGATTGATCTGGATCCCGCCAAAGCCCTGGAAAGCGGAGACCGTCTGGCTGCGGGTGACGTCGTTGGGTCCGCCCGTGATGAACATTTGGCGGAAAATGCCGCCCGCGCCACCCCCGGCGACTAGGCGCACCATGGAACCGGCGAGGGGATCGGTCCGGAAGATGAAGTTCCCCATCATCGGCACCTGAAAAAGCTGGAGGTTGGTGATGCCAGCCATGTCCGTGGCGCTGATCCCGGAAAGCTGGTTCTGGTAGACGGAGTTGTAGAGGAGGCC
>RGTE01000128.1 GCA_010025475.1 Verrucomicrobiota bacterium | reverse complement strand
TCCAGACTCCTCCCTCCGAGCCGGAACCTGCCCAAGAACCTGAACCCACCCCCGCACCGATTCCGCAGCCCAAACCGGAGCCGAAACCAGCTCCCAAACCCGAACCCACTCCCGCCCCCAAGCCCGAACCAGCACCCGAAGCCAAACCCAATCCTACGCCTCCCGCCAAACACGAGGTGAAGGTCAGCGCCGTGAAAAAGAAGGTCACCGCCGCTTCCGGTGAATCCAAGCCGACCTCCAAAGCTCCCCCCGGCCCCAGTGCGGCCGACATCAAATCCCGTCTTTCCGCCGCGGTGCCGGGCGAGGCCCCGGGATCCGGAGGCGACGGCGCGGGGATGGAGGGACGGCCGGACGGCGTCGCCGACGATTTCTCCTGGTATCGGGCCCTCATCAAACAGACGGTTCAGGCAAAATGGAAAAAACCTCCAATTCCTTCTGGGGAAAAAATCATCACCGAAGTGGCGATCCGCATCTTTCTGAATGTTTCCAAGCCCTCCGGCGATGCCGCCATGGATGCTTCCGTCGAGGCCGCGGTCCGCGCCGCCGCCAAAATTCCCCGCCCCCTGCCGGACGGACTCGGCTCCCCTGACTATACCGTCATCATCCAGTTCAAACTCGAATAGCTTCGCAGCGGATCGCTTCCTTCATCTTCATCTTAATCCTCATCCAGCCTTAGATAGTCATCTTTGTTCATTTTCCGCTGGAATTTTCATCTCCGTGCTGTTGTCTCTCGCGATGCGACTCCTCACCGCGCTTCTTTGTCTCCTTCCCCTCGTCGTTCAATCCCAAACCGCCGCGCCGGTCATTGTCATCGAGCAGACCCGCAAGATCGATGTGGCCATCGAGCCAATCGGCGGCTCGGAAGGCCCCACGGTCACCAAGGTTTTGACCGACGATCTCAACCGCTCCGGCGTCTGTCGCGTGGTACCGGCCGATTCCGCCTCCTTTGTGCTTTCCGGCTCGATTACCCTGTCAGGTCTTTCCGGTCGGGCCACGCCCAAGGCTGGCGGAGCCGCCGTGGTGGATAAAAGTTTTTCCGGCGACAGCCGCCGGGCCGCCCATCTCTTTGCCGATGCGGTGGTGGACGCGCTGACCGGCACGCCCGGGTTTGCCTCCAGCAAAATCACCTTCGCCTCCGCCTCCGGAGCCAAGAAAAGCAAGGTGAAGGAGATTTATGTCTCCGACATCGACGGGGCGAATGCCCGCCAGCTCACGCAGGACAAATCACTGGGATACGGGCCAAAATTTTCCCCGGACGGATCCAAAATCGCCTATAGCTCCGACAAAAGCGGCTACCGCGACACCTACGTGATCGACCTCGGCTCAAAAAAGCGGACCTGCGTGGCACAGTTTCCCGGCCAGAACACGGGGGCCACCTTTTCTCCCGATGGTTCCACCCTGGCTCTTTCCCTTTCGAAATTCGGGAATCCTGAAATTTGCACGATTGCCGCCACCGGCGGCGAACCGACCCGCCTCACCCAAACCCGTGGCACCGACTGCTCTCCTTCTTGGTCCCCGGATGGCACCCGGATCGTTTACGTATCCGATGAGCGAGGCAGTCCCGGCCTTTACATCATCCCCGCCACCGGGGGTGAGCCGGAACGGCTGAACACCGAATCCTCCTACACCACCGAACCCGACTGGTCTCCGGATGGAAAGCTGATCGCCTACAGCATCAGTTCCGGGGGTGGCCAAATCGGCGTCTACGATGTGGCTGGCAAAAAAGCCAGGGTTGTCAGCCGTGGTTCTGGACTTGAAAGTCCTTCATGGACAAGGAATTCCCGTCATTTGGTTGCCTCGCAAAACGGGAATCTGGTTCTACTTGACACTCTCACGGGGGAAACTACAAAGATACCCAACAACTTGAGTAACAACACCGAACCCAACACCAGCCGCTGAAAATATGAAATACCTACCCCTATTCCTTGTAGCCCTCGTCGCCATCCTGTCTGGTTGCGCCGACAAAGACAAAAAAGGCGATGCCGCCGCTTTCGGTGACTCCACCGACAACATTTACGATCAACCCCTCCCCGAGCGCTCCGGCAATCCCGACAACGCCGATTATGAAACCCTCAAAAGCGAAACGGTCTTCTTTGCCTACGACAGCTTCACGATTGAGGCCAAAGAACGCCCCAAGCTCGATAAACTCGCGAATTACCTGAGCAACAACGCCAACACCAAAATCGTCATCGCCGGCCACACGGATGCCCGCGGCACACCCCAGTACAACCTCGCCTTGAGCGAGAAACGTGCCAACGCCGTCCGCCAATACCTCATCGGGTTGGGCGCCAACGGCGGCAACATCAGCACGATCGGTTATGGCGAGGATCGTCCCACTTCCGAAGGCGAAAACGAATCCGCGTGGGGCCAAAACCGCCGCGCTTCCCCCGGTATTTTGCGCTGATTCCAGGGCCGCTCCGGTCGTAGACTGCCGGAAGTCACCCTGTGATTCCCGCCCCCACCTCCCGCGAGCAGTCTCATCTGCTGCGCCTGCCCAACTGGCTGGGCGATCTGATTCTCTCCCTCCCTGCCGTCCGCCTTTATCAGTCCTGGCTCCAACACCGCGCCCGCCTGGTGGTGGCCGGTCCGACTTCCCTGGCACCACTCGCACCCACTCTTCTTCCGGGCCTCGATTATCTTTCCGTGCCCCCTTGGCCTTTGGCTATGAGGTCGGAACTGAAAAAGCGGGATGTGGTTTCTGCCGTGGCGTTCCCCCATTCGCTTCGCGTCGCCCTGGAAATTTTTTCCGTCCCTTACCGGGCCGGGTTTGAGAGAAATCTGCGGAACGCCATCCTAACGGAAAACCGCCCACGCCGAACCTCCCCCTACGGCTTTGTCCATGTGGCCGACCAGTACCTCGGGCTCCTCGAGGATCTCGGCCTGCCCAAGGGAAACAGGGAACTGCCCCAACCTCCCGCCGCCTTGCCCAAACCAGCCGAGGCCCCGGCCAAGCCTTACCTCACCGTATTCCCGGGAGCAGCCTACGGTTCCGCCAAACGCTGGGATCCATCCTCTTTCGCTTCCGTCATTCGCGATCTTGTCAAAGAGCACTCCTTGGAACCGGTCCTGATGGGTGGACCCGGCGATGCGGAGTCATGCGCAGCCGTCCGTGAGGCCTACGGCTCGGAAATCCGGGATCTGTCCGGCAAAACCTCCACCCTCGACCTCGCCCATTGGATCGCCCACGCGCGCTTTGTCCTCTGCCACGACAGTGGCCCGATGCACCTCGCGGCCTTCCTCCGCCGGCCCGGGGTCGCCATCTTTGGCTCCACGGAGCCGGCCTGGACCGGCCC
>RGTE01000127.1 GCA_010025475.1 Verrucomicrobiota bacterium | reverse complement strand
TGTATAAGAGACAGACGCTGAACATCACGGCGACGACGGGCAGCAAGTTCCTGGTCGATGTGGTGTCGTTGCTCGCCGACAACAGCCGGGGCAACGCGCAGAACTTTGACGCCTTCAGCAACTACAGTTTCGATATTGCGACGGCGGCGGGAGGCATCACGGGGTTTGACGTCGCAGCTTTCACTTTGGACACCAGCGGGTTTGCGAATCCGATGTGGCCGGCAGGGGCCGCCTCGGGGGGGTCCTGGTCGGTGAGCCTATCCGGAAATAATATCCGTTTGAACTACGCGGCGGCGATTCCGGAACCGAGCAGTGCCGCGCTGGTGGTGCTTGGATTGGTAGCTGTGCTAGCCAAGAGAAGGCGCTGCGCGCCAAGGATATAGTATATTGGTTATCGGATATTCTGACTGGGTGCGTAGAGGGGAGGGGGTGGAGCTTAGACGGAGAGAGGAGACCAAGATTGGGAGAATTTGAAAAGGGTAGGCGGGAAAGGAGACTTGAGACCGGGATCAGGCCAAGATTCGATTAGGATGAAGATAAAGATGAAGGGTGGGAACGGGTTTTCTTGCGGAAAGAAGATGGGAAAAAGAATCAAAAGAGTGAGTTTGCGAGGCTGTTAAGTCGGAAAATCGAGACGTAAAAGAGGCCGTTGTTCCATGTTCAGGTTGAGGAAGATGGATCAGCGGAAACCCATGGTGGGGGGTTGAAGCTAAGCCTGTCTGTCACGGAAATGCCATGTGACGGGAAAAAGACGCCACGATAAAATCACAATAAATCCGTTGAGAAACCTCTGGGTGTCAGCAGTTTGCTTTGGTGCACGACTTCCGAAATCCGCCCTCCAATGGTGAGTTTGGCTGTAGGCCACAGGCGGCAGGCTCCAGAAAGGTTTTCCGACGGGTTGCCTTTCTTGCGCCGCGGGGATTGGTTCGTGCTCTGTTGATCTCGATCCCCGTCCTTGTCGCGCCCGGTGCACGGGCGCAGCTGATCCTGGAGCGGACGGTGGCGGTGGGGGCAACGATTCCCGACCGTGGGCAGTACGTAAGCACGTTCGGATGGGCGGATGCTGGGTTAAGTTCGATCAGCCGAGTATCGGTGGATCTCAATCTCTCCTCGCCCAGCGTGACAAACCCGATGTGGCTAGGAGATATGTACGGAAGCCTGACGCATGGGACGGCTCTGACGGGAGCGCGGACGGTGACCTTGTTCGATTTTCCCCAAGCGGATCCCAACAACGGTGCGACCTCGCTTTCGGCCTCCTACTCCACGACCGGCCTGAACGGTTCGTGGCTGAGCGCCGATACCTGGAGCTTGCTGGTGGCGGATCGCGAAACGGGCGGGGTAGGTCGGCTGGATTCCTGGAAGATCAGGGTGGAGGGAGAAGCGAAATCGGGGGGCACGATTGCGGTGCACAGCGGCGGGACCTTGCTGCTGGGGGCGGCGAACCAGATCAGTGACAGCACGCAGGTGACGATGGCCGGAGGCACGGTGGCGCTGGCGGGTTACAACGAAACGGCGGGAAAGCTGACGGTGACGGCGGATTCGGTTTTTGACTTTGGGACGGCGGCGGGAGGCACGAACACCTTCACCTTTTCGGACTTTGACACAGCGGGGTACGGGGGCGTGGCGGGGCTGACGCTCAGCAACGTGGGGATCGGGTCGAAATTGGTGTTCAACACGGATTATTCGACCAACGCGACGTTCAACGACTTCTCGAGCAAGTTGAGCTTCAGCGATGCGACCCTCCGGAGCCAGATTTCCTTCGACGGGGGCCAGACAACGTTGACCGTGGCGGCCATCCCGGATGCGCGCGTCGCCACCGCAGCGGGATTGTTGTGCCTGCTGATTGGAGGTGTGGAGTTGCGGAGACGGCGAGAGCCGCGGTGGAGGTAGGATATAGAAAATAGGAGATAGGGGGGGCGGTTCGATTAAGATGAAGATTAAGATTAAGAAAAGCGGAATTCGAAAAGCGGAAAGCGAAAAAACCTAAAACGATGAGTATGAAAATGAGGAAGGCACCGGGGGAAAAAGCGGCGATGGAGAATCTGCTGGCGAAGGCGGAGTGGTGGCTGGAGCGAAACCGGCAAGAGATGCCGCTGATGGGAGATGGGAGGCTAAAGAAGGAGGGGGAGAACGAGGTTTTGCAGTGGGTGATTGGGATTCTTAAGAAGGAGACAGGAGTTAGCGGATAGGAGAATTCGTTTACGTTTACGGTTACGAGTGGTTCGTGAACGTGAACGGAAGTTTGGACGTGAGGTACGGACGGGTCGCCGACCCGTCCGTACCAGGCTACTCGTTGCGGATGTGGGATGGGGTCTCGTTGATCACGGGCCGGAATTCGGGGTGGCGGATTTGGCCGCCGAGGAGGGCGGTGCGGAGGGTGAGGCCGGAAGCCGCCAGGGAAATAAGCAGAACCAGCCAGGCACAGCCGCGGACCCAGTCGGGCCGCCAGCGGAGGAAGATCAGACCGGCGATGCATCCGAGGCCGGTGATGTAAAGAAACGGGGCGGCCTTGTCGGCCATGTCCTCGTGCATCTCCATGGCGATATCGCCCCGGTCGTCGAGACCGGGCTGGATCTGGCCGCCGTTGAAGCGGTGATAGGCCCGTTCCCCGGTCTGCATGACCAAGGGGGTGGCGAGGTCGCCCAGGAGCCCGAGGGAAAAGGCGACCGCGAAGACGGCGGGGTTGCGGGAGATCAACCCGGCGGCCAAAAGGGGGGCAAGGAGAAGAATGAGGGTGACGGGGAGATGGTTGAGCATCACGTGCAGGTGCTCGGGTTGCCAGAAGGCGGGGACCATGGGTTGAGGGTGAATGGAAAGGGGGTCTTTTCCAACGCAAAACGAACGGCTAGGAATTCCAGATGGACTGGAGCATTCGGCCGAGGGCGGACACCTGCGCGGGATCGGGCCGCAAGTTTGCGGACGGGGAGACGGTCTACACGGTGCTGGTGGCGGTGGACGGGGGGATGGAGAGGAAAGATTACGCGGAGGTGGTCTGGGCCAAGGAGGAGAGCCGCCCGACCTATTTCTGTTTTTGGAAGGGGAAGTTCCAGCTGGCGCCTCCCAAGGTGGAAAAGGAGCCCCCGGCGGCCAAGGCGGAGGCGGAGTTGAGGCGGCGCCTGTCCCAGCCGGTGCAGGCGCAGAGCCCGGAGGCGAGGGTGATCTTTCTCTTTGCCCTGCTGTTGGAGAGGAAGAAGGTGCTCATGGTGAGGGAGCGGACCCAGGGTCCGGAGGGGCGGGTGACGGTGTATGAGCACAAGACGACCGGGGAAGTGATCCTGGTGCCGGAGCCGGAGGTGAAAC
>RGTE01000126.1 GCA_010025475.1 Verrucomicrobiota bacterium | reverse complement strand
TTCACGAGCGGAAGCACCGGGGAGCCCAAAGGTGTGGTGCTGACCCACCGCAACATTCTTTCCAACCTGGGCCAAATCGAAGGCGTTCTCGGCAATCTTAACATCGGATCGTTGCTCGGCTGTCTTCCTTTGTTTCACAGCTTCGGATTCACGGTGACCCTGTGGTGGCCGCTGACGGGCGGTCCGAGAGTGGTGACCTACCCCAGTCCGCTGGACCCGCATGCGTTGGGTGAGGTGATCTCCGGGCACGGGGTGGAACTGCTGGTGACGACGCCCACTTTCCTCCGGACGCTGATGCGGCGGGCGGGGAAAGAGAGGCTTGGTGGTTTAAGGATGGTGGTGACGGGCGCCGAAAAGTTGCCTCGATCGTTGCGGGAAGAGTTTGCCGAAAAAATCGGAGTGAAGGTGTATGAAGGCTACGGGATGACCGAAGCTTCGCCGGTGGTTTCGGTCAATGTGCCGGGAGCGGAGCGGGCAGGGTCGGTGGGCAAGCCGTTGGGCGGGATGGAGGTTCGGACTGTGGACGAAATCAGCCGGCAGGTCTTACCTGACGGCGAGGCGGGGATTCTGGAGTTCAAGGGCCCCAACGTTTTCCCAGGTTATCTCGGCCGGCCTGATCTTAGCGGAAAAGTGCTCCAAGACGGATGGTATCATTCCGCGGATTATGGGCGGATGGACGGCGATGGATTTCTTTTCATCGAGGGTCGGCGGGCAAGGTTTTCGAAAATCGGCGGGGAGATGGTGCCGCACGGAGTGGTGGAGGAGGAGCTGGCCAAGTGGTGCAAACAAAAAGGGCACGGGGCCGAAGGAGTGCTGGAGGTGATGGTGACGGCGGTGGAGGATGAAAAGAAGGGGGAATCCCTGGTGGTACTACACGCAGTGGATCTGGAGCCGGCGGAGGCGGAGAAGGCGCTGCGGGACGCGCAACTGCCCAACCTTTGGATCCCAAGGAAGTTCAAGCGGGTGGAAAAGATTCCCCTGTTGGCGAAGATGGCGCAGAGTTAGGAAAGTCAGGCGCTGTTAGCTCAATCGGATAGAGCATCTGACTTCGGATCAGAAGGTTAGAGGTTCGAGTCCTCTACGGCGCAGTTTGATTTTGGATTCGAATGCTCAGCGGGTCTGACGGAAGAGGAGATGAGGGAGGGAGGGAAAAAGAAGCGAAAGATTCCAGGCGATGGGTTGGCCCAGGGGGTGGAGAACAGCTTGCTGGAGTCGGCGCGCCCAAGCGAGCCGGGAGGAAAAGGTCTGATCCAGCGATTGGGCAATTTTGCCTGTGCATTCCGACCAGGAAACTTTTCCGGCCGCCCAGGACGCCAAGGGCCCGACCGCCAAGAAGGCCCCCTCGATCGCCATGGACATGCCGTTGCCGGTGAGGGGGGGGATCATGGTTAGGGAATCTCCCACCCGGACCCCCGGCTGATCCGATGCGCGGCGAGGATGCAAAGAAAGAGCGGAAACACTCGAGAAGGAGGACTCATCCCAATTCGCGCCCCGGAGGCGTTCGTGCAGTGCCGAGCCGGGGGGCCCGCTCAACCAGTCGCGCCACTGGTGAATCAGATTCGGGACGGGTTCCCGGGTCCGAAACAAGCCACAGACATTGACCCGATTTTCTTCCACAGGGCAGAGGCCGACGTAGCCCCACGGAGTCAGATGCATTTCCAGTCCATCCGGGAGGCGCAAATCAAGGGCGTGGGCTTTCAAGCCCAACCAGCGCCAACCCACTTCCCGGATCGAGGGCTGCCGTCCGGTTGCGGTAACCCATCCTTCTTCCCGGAGGATCGGCTGGCGAGTCTGGGCATGGATCCGTCCGCCCACCCGGGAAAATGCATCCGCCAGCAACTTATCAAGGCGGTAGCGGGAAAGGCATAGAGCGGGTCGAGGAAGAGCCCGTTCGGTGAGCGAGGCCTTTCCCCGATAAATCCGTAACTGAAGGGAGGACCTGGCTCCAGCTTGGGACAAAGGTGTTTCTCCGAGAAGGGAAACCAGCAGATCCCGGCCCTGACCACTGAGATATTCCCCACAGACTCGGTGCCGCGGGTAGTGGCCGGCCTCAAAAAGTTCCACCGGAATCTCGAGCTGGCGAAGGCGGAGGCCGAGGGTCAGTCCCGCCAGGCCTCCCCCCACGATATAAACGCTCTTCATCCGGTTTTGGCCGCAAAAAAGAAGTGGGTGAATGGCCCGACCGATTTTTCCTGGAGATGCCACCCGCGTGCCGATGGCCAAAGGCCACGGATTTCATGGCCGGTGAAACCCGCTTCCACACTCACCCGGGCGTCATGACGTGTGACGGAATTACAGCGGAGGAGGAACAAGGCCATGGCTCCCCATCGGGCAAGAGCACCGCGCCTGGGTTCGGCAGCTGCGAAGGTATCGGTTTTTCCGGCCAAGCTGGAAAACAGCCGCCGGAGCGTGGGTTCATCCAAATGATGGAGAAATAAGTTTGCGATGACGGCGTTCAAAGGCGGGCCGTCCTCGATCCATTCCGGCGCGTCGGCCGAAATCACGGTCGGCAACCAGTTCCGTCGGCGAAGATGGGCGAGGGTGGACTCGGGGACCACGGGCTGGCGATCGACAAAAAAGATCCGGGCGCCGTGACCGCCTTGCGGATATGCGCGCAAGAGAACCGTGCCGAGAAGGGATCCGTCTCCCGCGCCAAGGTCTGCCAGGGAAGAGGGAGGACGAGCGGGAAAGTTTTCCGAAAACCATCGTGTCCAGAGTCCGATTTGACCGAGGAGAGGATGAAGACGCTGGAGATCCCGGCGGCTGGCGCGGGCGGCGGGGTCTTCGGGCGAAAGGCTATCAAGAAGTTCCGGGGAGAGACGGCGTGTCTTCAACGACGCACCTCGAGGAAGCTTCCATAGCTAGAGAAGCCGGCTCCAAAGGAGGCGAGCCACCAAAGCCCGTCCGGAACCCCGTTGCGAAGGGCGTGGTCGAGGGCAAAAAGGCAGGAGGGGCTGCTCATGTTGCCATGACGCAGAAGGACGGCGGAACTGGGTTCCGTCTGTTTTTCGGTGAGCTGGAATTCGCGGCGGAGGGCGCGGAGCACTTCACGGCCCCCGGCATGCCAGATCCAACCGGAAATTTCCTCCGGCCGGCGGCCATGGGTTGCGCAGGCCCGGTCGAAGACCGTCCGGGCGTGGCGGGCTGAAAGGGAGGGAACCTCCACGGAAAGAAGATTCCGGAGCAGGCCGCGTCGATGGTCGAAGCGGAGATGTTCCCGATGTTCCGGGGCCGAGTGTCTTGCGGATCCGGCGAAGCGGACCGAAGGGCCAGTCGAGGAGGGCTCACCACCGAGCAAGGCGGCCGCGGCCCCATCCCCAAAAAGGCAGGCGCTGATCAGAACCCCGGGATCGTCGTCCA
>RGTE01000125.1 GCA_010025475.1 Verrucomicrobiota bacterium | reverse complement strand
CGGTCGAGTTGTTCCAATTGCCTAGATCTCCGCTAAAACCATTAAGAGAGCTAAATGCGCCCGTGGAATAGCCCGGCATATCGCGGTAGTTGACCGTGTAGTACCCCACATCCACCTGCCCCGTGTTGCCAGTTGCGCTCGGGGAAGCTGAGGGAAATGACATGGCATACATGTCCGCAAAAGACGAAGTGAAGCCATACCCAACCGCTGTACCACTGAAATCATTCACCAGAGTTGATGCCTTTCCGACCCCAAGAAGACCGAAAACGAAACTCAAAACAAATGCGAGTATTTTTATACTCATGTATTAATTCTTAGTTCTTCTTTCTTTTTTTTCAAGAGAGTTGTTTGCGCCTTTCGAAAGTATTGCAAACAATTGTATGATAGCTGTTTACCACTTTTCCACAGGGCCCTTTGGCACAGGAATTGAGGCGCACTCTGGTGATGCCTCCACATCGCCTGCAAAAACCGAAAATAGTCTAGCCGGCCGAAAGGGGATTCGAAGTTTCCCATTCTCATCCAGGAATTGCCTCCTCCACTCCCTGTAATTATGAATGGCTTTTTCATAATCATTTCGACTGGAAATCAGCACCGCCTCCTTTTTAAAGCCGCTGGCGGGACCAAACTGCCGCGCATACCAGGGGATCACCTTCCGGAAGACAACGCACCCCCTCTCCTCACCAAAAAACTCAATATTCCTTTCCAAATGTCGGGTCATAACCCGGATCCTCTCCTCAAAATCCGGCTCCGGCATCAGCTCGCCGGTCTCCAGATATCGGGCCGTGGCCCGAAAAATCCATGGATTGTAAAAAGCTCCTCGGCCGATGCTGACCCCCCGGCAACCGGTCTCGCCCATCATCCGCTTGGCACCCTCCGGCGTCGTGACATCCCCGTTACCGATCACCGGAATGTGTTTCACGGCCCGAACCACCGCCGCAATCCCCTGCAAATTCACAAGCCCGGAAAACCCCTGTTCCCTCGTTCTTCCGTGAACAAAGATGGCGGACACCCCTGCTTCTTCCAGGGCACTAGCCAAGTCAGGTGCGGTGAGATTTTTCTCATCCCATCCCAACCGCATCTTGGCGGTCACAGGAATTTTTACCGCCGCTACCATGCCGCGCACCAACTCGGCCGTTTTGGTTAGTTCGGTCATCATCGCCGACCCTCCCCCCACCTTGCACACCTTCCGCACCGGACAACCCATGTTGATGTCCACGGCGTTCGCCCCCAGATCCTCACATTTTTTGGCCGCATCCCGCATTTCGGAGGCCACCGCACCGAACAGCTGCACCGCCCAGGGCCGGTCATCAGGCGATGTGGCCACCAGCTCCAGGGCCCGGCGATTGTTTTCCAAAAGGGACCGGGCATTCACCAGATCCGTGGTCGCCAGTCCACAACCCCCGAGCTCCCGCACCACCCGACGGAACGGCAAGTTGGTGTAACCGGCCAAAGGGGACAGGCAGAGGGGGGTGGCAAGTTCGAGGAAACCAATTTTAAGGCTCATGGTCCGCCCTCGCTTATCCGCCAAAGCCGGGCCGCCGCCTGAAGATCGCGCGCAGCCACCGAGGGTATCTTTTCCGACCGGTTCGAGTAATACGCCCCTTGCTTGGGACGTTCCCGTCGGGCCGCCAGCCAAACGGCGGTGTCCGCCCCCTGCTCGTTGGTCCGTCCAAAGGACCGCTTCAGCCAAAGAAAGACACGTGAACGAATTCCCCAGTTTTCGTCACCGAACGCCGAATTCACCAGCCCCGGGTGCACCGCACAGATTCGGATCTTGGAATCCCCCAGCAGCCTCCCCTGCTCAGCCACATAAAGAAGGTTGGCCAGCTTGGAGTTACAGTAAGCCTTCCACCCATCCCACCTTTTTTCTCCCTGCAGATTGTTCCACTCCATTTCCCCCCAACGATGGGCTTCGGAAGCCGTGCACAGCACCCGTGGGTCTTCCGATTTTTCAAGCAAGGGAAAAAGAAGCTGGGTGAGGTCGAAATAGGCCAGATGATTCATGACCCAGGTCATCTCGTACCCCTCAGGCGTCACGCTCCGTTCAGCAAACCATCCACCCGCATTGTTCCATAGGATGTCGAGCGCAGGCTCATAGGCGGTGATCCGGTGGGCCAAATCGGCCACTGCTTTGCGAAGACTTAGGTCAGCCTGATAAATACGAACCCCGGCGGCCCCTTTAGATAGGCAGGCGGCCTGGGTCTCTCGTAGGCGTTTTTCATCACGACCAATCAGAATTAGATCTGCACCAAGTAGGGCCATTGCCTCCGCTCCGCTGCGACCGATTCCCCGCGTTGCTCCGGTAATCAGGACAGTTTTGCCTTTCATGGAGGGCAAGGGCTCAGTCATGAATGTTTTCTAGCATGAAGACGGTGGATGTGGAGCCATGGCGAGTTGGTCCCCCCATACCTTCCCAACCTTTTCGGCTATCCCTTCTGGACCGGGAATAGGTTGCTTATGTGCCCCCTCAGACCTACCCCCGCGCTATCCAAGAATCGCCTCAGGGGTAGATAAGTTTGACGACTCCAAACTTCGTCTGGAGCCATGGGGATTGCCGCCCTGTGCCCTCCGGCCATCCGAATTACGCCTCCGGCGGATTGAATATATGCTCTAAGATGCGCTTGGAGCCATGGGGATTCGAACCCCAGACCTCCTCAATGCCATTGAGGCGCTCTACCAACTGAGCTATGACCCCGAAACCGAAAACCCTATCGCGGCTTTTGGTCTCAGCCAAGGCAAACCCTTGGCTTGCGGAATCCCCTCTGGCTGACCAAGATAACCCGATGAATCGATTCCGTTTCTTATCCGCAATCCTTCTTCCCGTTCTGCTGGTTTCCTGCTCCCAGACGCCTCCGGGCTCCGATGCCGAAGACGAGCGAAATCCCTTCTTCCGCCAAGCCACCAAGGACGTGGCGGACCTGAACTATCCGGCCGCCATTAAGCAGTTTGAAAAAGCCATTTCAGTCAACCCCAACGTGGCCAAGGCCTACCTGCAGATCGGCCTCCTCTATGGCGACAAGCTCGGGGATCCCATCAGCGCGATCTACTTTTATCAGAAATACCTCGAAGCCCGTCCGAACGCCGCCGAGCGGGAGGAGGTTTTGGCAGCCATGGAAAAGGCCAAGATTGATTTCGCCCTCAGCCTGACGAACACCGGTATTCAGAACGCCGCGGAAATTGCCCGCATCAGCAAGGAAAATGTCGACCTTAAACAGCAGATTGCCCAGCTGCAGGGAACCTTGGCTGCCAAGGAAGCCCAGGTATCCCAGGTCGCCGGAGCCGCCGCACCACCGAAGGCCACCCCTGCCTCAACCGTGGTTCCCGCCACCCCTCCCGCCCAGGAAAGAAAAGCGGAGAAAACCGCCCCTCGGGCTGAAGCCACCAGCACCATGCCCGCG
>RGTE01000124.1 GCA_010025475.1 Verrucomicrobiota bacterium | reverse complement strand
CTTCTCATTGCGAACGAGACGCTCTACCAGCTGAGCTATGCCCCCTTGGTTTTGAGAATAAATTGAATCAAACCGGACTCAAGTCCGACGGAAACGCTCAGAGCTGGTGCTCGTTCTCCAGGAATCCGCGCAGGTGGCGGATGCGGGTCGGATGGCGCATCTTGCGGAGCGCCTTGGCCTCGATCTGCCGGATGCGCTCACGGGTCACCTTGAACTGGCGCCCCACCTCTTCCAGCGTCCGGGAATAGCCGTCCACCAGACCGAACCGCTGCTCGAGCACGGCCCGCTCGCGATCGGTCAGGCTGTCGAGCACATCCTTGATCTTCTCCTTGAGCATGGAGTAGGCCGTCATGTCGGACGGGTTTTCCGCGCTCTTGTCCTCGATGAAATCGCCGAAGGTGGTGTCATCGCTGTCGCCCACCTGGGCCTGCAGGGAGATCGGTTGCTGGGCCATCTTGAGAACGGCGCGCACCCTCTCCACCGGCATGCCGGTCTCGTCGGCCACCTCCTCGGGGGTGGGCTCGCGGCCGAACTCCTGCACCAATTGCTTCTGCACCCGCATCAGCTTGTTGATCGTCTCGATCATATGGACCGGGATGCGGATCGTCCTGGCCTGGTCGGCGATGCTCCGTGTGATTGCCTGCCGAATCCACCAGGTGGCATAGGTTGAGAATTTGTAGCCGCGGCGGTACTCGAATTTTTCCACCGCCTTCATCAGACCCATGTTCCCCTCCTGGATCAGGTCGAGGAAGGAAAGGCCGCGGTTCGTGTACTTCTTGGCGATGGAGATCACGAGTCGCAGGTTAGCCTCCACCATCTCCGTCTTGGCGCGCATCCCCTTGCGAACCCATTCACGCAGGTCACGGTAGTGGGCAAAGAACTCCTCCCGGGTCAGGCGCGAGCTGTGCTCCAGCTCCTCAATTTCCTCCTTGAGGGTCTTTTTGCGGACATCGTTGGGCCGGTTGCGGGATTTGGACTTGAGCAACGACTCCAGTTCCGAGGTCTTGTCCTGCAGGGAACGATGGGTGTTCTCACAGACGGCGGTGAACTCCTCCAGAACCTTCTGTTTGAAGTAAAACTTCACGAAAAGTTTTTCCATCGCTTCCTGGAGCTTCTTCAGCTCGTTGCCGGCGCGCTGCCGGGCAATGCCGGAACGGGCCTCCATCAGGCGACCGTAGGCCTTGTGCGCCTTCTCCTGCGTCTGATGCAGTTGGCGGACAAGACCCTTGAGGGCCGCCATATATTTTTCGCGGCCCTCGATCTTTTTGTCCTGGATGACGCGGTCAAAACGCTCGCGGGAGTTCAGCAGTTTCTCCCCGAGAGAGACGTACTCCTTGGCGATGAAACCGAATTTATGCAGGTGCTGGACCGCGCCGATCTCCGCTTCCTCAATCCGCTTGGAAATCTCCACCTCCTGCTCCCGCGTGAGCAGGGGAACCTGCCCCATTTGCCGCAAGTACATCCGGACGGGATCATCGAGGATGTCGAGCTTCTCCGCCTTGTCCTCGACCACCGGCTCGCCGGTCTCCTCATCCCGGGCCGGTTTTTTATACCGGTCGACCTCGCTGGCCTCGATGACGTCGATCTCGAACGTGCGCAGAAAAACGAGAACCCCCTCGACCTGCTCGGCCTGGTTCACAGTCTCCGGCAGGGCCTCGTGCAGGTCGTCGAACGTCAGGTAGCCCTGCTCCCGGGCCAGCTTGATCAGCTCGCGCAGCTTTTCCTGTTTTTCGGGGGTTTGGGCGAGATTGGTGATGCCGTTGGCATTGGGATCGACCGAGCCGTTGGTCGACTCCGAGGCCTCCTGCTCCACCGCCATCAATTCCGCTTCGGAAGGTTCCTCTCCCGGACCGGCCTCGCCATCCGCAGGAGCCGCGATTTTCGCCCGGCTGGCAGCAAGTTTGGGTGCCTTGGGGGCTTTGCTTTTGGCGACTTTCTTCACGCTGAAACCCACTCCAAATCAACGAAAAAGGAATCAAACATAAACGTTAAGAATTAGCTTTGACGGCCCCGTGTGTCAAACGCGCCCTTTTCTTGAGCAGTTCCCCTTGCTGGCGAAGCACTTCGGCCACATGCGGATCCCCCTGATTCAAGGATTTCAAACGGGCCGTCAGCGTCTCGGCTTCCCGCCTCAAAAAGTCACCTTCCATTCTCCAGGCCAACCGTTCCAAGGCCCCGTCCCAGTCGTTCTCGGGGTGTTTTTCCCAGACACCCGCCTCCAACCCGGTGACAAAGTCCTGCTCCAGCCCGTTGAGATGGGGCAGAAGATCGGCCAAGCCGGTCCAGGCATCGTCCCGATAGAGATCGCGAATCTTCAAATAAAGTTCCTCTCCGGCGAGATTCTTCAGCCAAACCTCATCCACGCGCCGCTCGACCTCCGGCAATCTCGAAGGCGCACCCAAGACGAGCAAGAGCAGTTCCCGGACGACGGGATGAACTTCCAGAGCCTGGCCGATGGGGGTCGAGGTCTTGGCTTCCGCGGCCGCACGATCCCCGCGCAGATGCACCTGTTTCCGGGTCTTTTCCACCTCGGCCTGCACCAGCGCCTCCCCCAATCCGAGTTTCATCGCAGCTTGGGTGACCAAAGCCGTGCGGCTGACGGCATTATCCACTTTCCCGAGCAACGCCGCCACCGCCTCCACCACTTTTCGCTTTCCTGCCGGACTGTCACCCTCCTGCTTCGACTGCCAATCCACGAAGAAATCAAGGAAGTCGACCGCCTCTTCCAGTTTGGTCCGGAAGGCATCGGCACCGCCTTTGCGGATGAGCGAATCGGGATCATCCCCGCGGGGCAAGCGGACCACCTTCACTCCCAGTTCCGCCTTCGCGATCCCTCCCCACCCCTGCCCCTCCTCGACGAGCACGCCGCCAAGACGGCCGGCGGCGCGGTCCCCGGCGGCATCGGCATCCAGACAGATGACAATCTCCTTGGCGAAACGTCCGATCAGTTTGGCGTGATCCTCCGTGAAGCCGGTGCCCAGCGGGGCCACCGCCTCGGCAAAACCGGCCGCCTGCGCCCGCAACACATCGAGTTGCCCCTCGCAGACGATCGCCCGGCCCGTCTCGGCCATGGCCCGCCGGGCCCGGTCAAAACCGAACAGCACCTTTCCTTTTTTGAAGATCATGGTCTCGGGAGAATTCACATATTTCGGCTCGTCCGGCGCGGCTCCGGCCAACACGCGTCCGCTGAAGGCGATCACCCGGCCACCCTCGTCATGGATGGCAAACATCAGACGGTTACGGAATCGGTCATAGACCCGTCCGGTCTGCGCCTTCAGCGCCACGCCGGAGGCGATCATCTCCTCCTCGCTGAATCCATTCTTCTTTCCCCAGTCGAGCGTGGCCGTCCATGCCGCCGGGGCATACCCCAAACCAAATCTCGGGATCCATTCGTGAGGGATGTCCCGCTCCTTGAGATAGGCACGGGCCGATTCGGCCGCAGGATCATGGAGGAGCAGGTCGCGCCAATGAAGCGCGAGGGAGGCGTGGATCTGCCTTAAGCGTTCCCGC
>RGTE01000123.1 GCA_010025475.1 Verrucomicrobiota bacterium | reverse complement strand
TTGCCGGCCATGTTCGGCCCGGTAAGCAGCCAGATCGCCGGGGTGTCGCCATCGGTCAGCCGACAATCATTGGCGACAAAGGGCCCCGCCCCCTGCCTGCGCAGCGCGCGTTCCACCACCGGATGGCGGCCCCCTTCGATCACAAAGGCGCGGCTGTCATCGATGATGGGTTCCACCCAGTTTTCCGCCTGCTCCCACTCTCACCGCGGAGCCACTGCCCAATCCCCCCGCGATCACCGTTGTTCCCCCAGCGATGTCCAACCGTCCACTGAAACCAGACGAGTTGCCGATCCGCACCGTCCCCTCACCCGTTTTGGAAAAATTACCGCTCCCGCTCAGCCCGCCGCTCAGGTTGAGGTTTTTGCCCGAATCTGTGGCCAGGGTGATGGCCGAGGCCCCCGTGCCGTTGGATACCACCGCCGCCCCAACCTCGGTCGTGCCGGACGATGCGGCGGTCAACACCGCCCCCGAACCAAGATCCAGCGTGCCGCTACTCAAAGGCGCCCCGGTGATCGCCAGTTTCCAGGAGTCCAACCGAGCGATGCCACCCCCCTGCCCGTCGCTGACCGCCAGGTTCCAGTAGCCGCTGGAGAGATAATTCCCATCGAAGGAAATTCCTTGGGTAAAAGTCTGGCTCAGGCTGGTCATATCCCCGGCGGCAAAAAGGGACCCCAGGCGATAACTCTCCGCGCCGTTGCCATGCCTCAGGGAGGCGGAAAGATCACTCAGATCAGCTGGGTTAGAGGTAAAGGGGGAAGACACATTCAGGGTCACGGCAACCAGATCGATCACTGAGATCCCGGCATTCGTCCAAGTGAGCCCGCTACGCAACGTGCCATTGTCCGTGATATTTTTGTCCACCGTAACGGTTTTTTCCACCGTGACCATTTGGGCGGCACCAGGGGAAGCGGTGGTCAAAAAGCCTGCCCAAAACAGAAGAGCTAGACCAGACCGTGTGGTGAATTGTATCCGCGGGTTCATTTGACGCCCTGGAAGAACATGCTCGTGCCCCAGTCAGACACGTGGTTCCCCTCCTCGGAGATGTCGACGCTGAAGGTGCCGTTTTCAGAGTAGACCCCGCCAATGCTCTTCCAGACCGCATCGGCAAGGTTGCCCTTGTAATAAACGTAGTAGGTCTGATAGGCCGTGCCGGAGAAGGTCACCGTCACCGTGGTCATGAACCCATCGTATTCCGGGGCGCCCGGCGTGCCGGAGAGGTTGAAGGGGGTGGCCGCACTCTGCGCCGTCAGAGTCACCGTGCCGGTGGCGTTCTGGCCGGCGGAGGCGTCGGCCAAGGTGTAGCTAAAGCCCTGCGCCCCGCTACCGGAGACGGTGTAGTTGGCCATCACCCCGCTAACACTGGCCCCGGTCACCCCGCTAATGGAGAGGTTGTCACTTTGGACGTTGCCCGAGACGTCGATCCGGCGATCGTTTTGCAGGAGGGAGGCCAGCGGGATGCCAAAGGTGCTGTTGCCGGTGGGAATGACCAAGCTGTCCGCCACGGGGACCGGCCCGGCGATATAGTAGTTGGCGCTCTTCGAGCCGGTGTAGTTTGAGTCGCTGGAAGTGGCCGTCACCGTGTAGTACCCGGCCGAGGACGGAGCGGAGGAGGAGGGACCGTAGGTGGTGGTGATTCCGTTGGTGTTCCGTCCCGCGTAGATGTAGCTAAATCCGCTTACCCCCGTGGCACTGGCGGTGTAGCTGCCGTTGCCCACCGGCGACAGGGTGATGTCACCGCTGCCCAAGCTGGTCGCCGTGATGTTCACCGTCACGTCCGTGGGCTGGGCCAGGCTGTAATTCCCAGCCGAGGCTCCGCTGATCGTGTAGCCCGTCACTGTCACGCTCTTGCCATTGCCCACCGCGGCGCTGGCGACCGAGCCGGTCGGGCTCCCGCCCAGGGTCACGGTGTCCCCGCTGATCACCCCGGAGAGCGTTCCCCCGCTAACCGCCACCGTCGTGCCGCCGTTGTAGGCCCGGTTCGTCGCCGAGGCCCCGGAAACCGTCAGTTCTTTGGACGTGATGGCACCGTTGGTCACCTGGTCGTTACCCGGAGCCGTGTAGTTGCCGGCATCGGCTCCGGAGAGGCTGTAACTGACCGTGATCGTCTTGCCCGTGCCCACCGCCGAGGTGTCGTACGCCGCGGTGGCGCTGGCCGTCACTGTGTCGCCGCTAACCACCCCGGAGAGGGTTCCCGCGGTCGCCGAGGCCGTCGTGTTGCCGTCATACGCCTTGCTGGCTGTCACCGTGGGGGATCCCACCGTCAGGGCTTTCCGGCTGATGTCAGCTGTGGTCGTGGAGACCGAGCCCAGCGTGTAGTTGCCCGCTGCCGTTCCCGCCAAGGTCGCACCTGTCAGGGTCACAATCTTGCCTGTGCCCACCGCTTGATTGGCAAAAGTGGCGGTGCCGCCGGAGAGGGAGACATCTTCACTTCCCACCACACCGGTCAGGGACCGGCCGATCACCGTGGCGGAATTCGATCCGTCGTACTCCTTGCCAGAAACCGTGAATGAACCAGTGATCGTCTTGGTGGTGATGTTGGCCGTCAGCCCGGTCGGCTGGGAGAGAGAGTAGTTGCCCGCAGCCGAGCCACTTAGGCTGAAGCCGGTCGCCGTGATCGGTTTGCCATTCCCCACCGAGGCATTCGCAAAGCTGTAGCTCGGCGTGCCCGCCAAGCTCACATTGGAGGCATCGGCCGCAATCACCCCGCTCAACGAGGCCGTGCCGGTCGCCGAGGCACCGGTGCCTCCATCATACTGCTTGTTGGCTCCGGTCAGCCCGGTGATGGTCACGGACTTGGCGGTGATGGAGAAATTCTGCGCCTGCGATCCACTGTAGTTGGCGTCACTGGTTGTCGCAGTCACCGTGTAGTCACCCACATTCGTCGGGGCGTTGGTGCTGCTGTACGTCGTCCCGTTCCGCCCCGTGTAGGTCAAGGTCAGGCTGCTTGGGCCCGTGGCGCTCCCGGTATGGGTCTTGGCCGAACCGTCGTAGGTCAAGGTGGTCGGCGGGGTGAAGGTCACCGTTGGTAGGCTGGCCGGGTTCACCGTCACGCTCACGGTGGTGCTGGCGGTATTGTACGAGGAAGAATCGGTCGGGGTGAAGGTCACGTTCTGGCTCGCGGTGCCGGCAGCAGGAGTGGTCGCTGGGCTGGAGAAGGTGAAGGTTCCAGGCACACTGTTCGTGCCATTCAGCGCGGTCCCGGAAATCACGGAGATGCTCAGGGCTTGGCCGTAGGTAATCGCCGTGGCACTGAGACCGCTCAGGCTCGGCGTAGTCTTGGCTACCTGGACCACCAGATTGGTGGTGTTGCTCACCGTGGCAGTTTTTCCACCGAGGCCGGTCACGGAGGTGGTGGCGAGGGAGGCGGAACCCACTGAGCCGGGCAGAACCGTGTAGGTTCCCACCGCGGGGGAACTGGCGAAAGCAATCGTCAGATTGCTGGAAGTGATCGTGGCGGTGAGGGTTGAATTGGTGGCAAGCAAAGTCCCCCCGCTGACGGTGGTGGTGCCCCTGTAGGTGTTGGCGCCGCTGAGCACCAGGGTGCCGGCGCCCGTTTTGGTCAGTCCCCCGTTGCCGCCGCCGTCAAGCAGGTTGGCCGAGATCGTGTTG
>RGTE01000122.1 GCA_010025475.1 Verrucomicrobiota bacterium | reverse complement strand
CCAAGGCAAGGTGGCTGAGGACGGCGGCTAAAAAGACGGGGATTTCCCCGCCGGGGACGACTTTGGCCAGGGTCAGGCCGACCACGATATGAACGGGGGAGAACAAGGATTCAGCGCCCGGCTTGGGCAAGGGCGCGGACGAAGGCGCGGACGCGGGCGAAATCGATTTTGCCGGAGCGCTTCAGGGCGGTGGCGACGATGAATCCGGAGGCTTCCGGCAGATAGTCCTCGATATTTTCGAGGGTGGTGCCGCTGCCAAGGAGAAGCGGGGCGCGGGGTGCGGCGGAGTGGGCGCGGCGAAGATGATCGGGATCCGTGCCATGGCCGGTACCGGCGCCGCTGAGAATGAGGGCGTCGGCGCCGCCCCGCTCCCAGGCATCGCGAGCTTCGTCCTCGATCGTGTAACCGGGCGCGAGGGGGGCGGAGTGTTTGACGTCCACATCCGCAAAGATGCGGATCCGTTCGGCGCCGATGCGTTTGCGGAAACGGAGAAGTTTCTCAGCAATGCCGTTCAGGACGCCCTGGTCGGCGAGGCGGGCACCGACGAGAACATTGACGCGAATGAAATCGGCTCCGGCGGCCGCGGCGACCGCCATGGCCCCGACGCCGTCGTTACGAAGGAGGTTGATGCCGAGAGGCCCGGGAAAAATTTCGCGGGCTTCACAAGCGAGGGAGGTGAGACAGGCCACGGCCGCCGGGCCGGCCGAGTCGGCGGAGAAGGGGGCATCGCCAAAGTTTTCGAGGATGACGGCGTGGCTCCCCCCTTTTTTCAAGGCAAGAAGATCACGACGCATGGACTGGCGAACAGGTTCGAGTTTGCCAGCGTAGCCAGGGGCTCCAGGAAGAGCGGGAAGATGAACGACGCCAAGGAGACTTCCTTTGGGCATCAAACCGGCGATGAAATTTTTGCGGGAAGGCATTTCGTGAGATTATCCCTCAAGAAGCTGCCAGAACCCAACTTTTTTGTTGAGCCGAAGCCATCGAAACCGAAACATACCTAAGTAAATGTAAAACACTCTCCATTAATTGATTAGGTTGTGAATAAGAAAATAAAAAACGATTGCAAATATTACCCCACGTGGCGGATTATAGGATCGTACAGCGGTTATGGAATGTATCCAGAAAATGATCGTGGGGGCCTTAAAAAATTCAGGACACACCGTGGCCCTTGTGGACCGTGAGCTCAGGATTCGTTGGGCCACCGGTTTACATCGGAAGGTGGTGGGGGCGCCTGTCAACGCGATCTGGAAGGGGGCCCGCGTGGCGAAGGGGCAGATACGCAAGTTGCTTCGTGATCTTTCCAACGGGGATGGATGCAGCGCGGAAGGAAAACTTTCCGCAAAGAAAAAATTTCGGATGCGGCTCGATTTCATTCCCCTGCGGGATGCGAGCGGTGAGGTGGAGGGTTTTGCCGTGATCCGCCAAATGGTGGGCACGACTGCGGCGGGCATTTCGGACGGGGTGGCAGAGATTTACGAGCTGCTCTTCGAGCTGAACGCGGATGAGTTTTCAGGATTGTTGGCGGCGTAAGTTGGCAAATCGGAGATTAAAGGCACCAGGTGTCGATTGCAGACTTCCTTGAAGGTGGATCAATTTTTACCGCAGAGGCACGCAGGTCGCTGAGGCAATTTTTCAAGGGTCTTGAAACTGCTGGCCCGAACGAGCCGCGGCCCTAGAGAATTCCATAAGATGAACGAGAGGGATCTCAACACGGCGGTGCCGTCGGACGAGTTTTTTGTGCGCTATGAAAAGGGGGATCTGCCGTGGCAGATTGACCGACCGCAGCCGGAAGTTCTGCGGCTCATCGAGGAAAGAAAATTTGAATCCCCCATCCTAGATCTTGGCTGTGGCTCGGGGGACAACGCGATCGAGTTGGCTCGTCGTGGGTATCGGGTGTTGGGGATGGATCTGGTGCCGGAGGCCCTGCGAATGGCACGGGAGAAAGCGGTCAAGGCCGGGCTGGTGCAACCGCCCGAGTTTTTGGTGGGGGATGCATTAAGACTGCAAGAAAGCGGGGTGGAAGTTGAGACCGTACTGGATTGCGCGCTCTTCCATGTCTTTGAGGATGAGGAAAGGCCGGCTTATGTAAGAGGTTTGGAGGAGGTTTTATCTCCCGGTGGGCGGTTGCACATCTTGTCGTTCAGCGAGTTGGAAACTCGGCAACCTGGGCCGCGAAGACTCAGCCGGGAAAGCATTGTGGGAGCCTTTGGCAAGGGCTGGAGTTTGGAGGAGGCGGTTCGTTGTCGTTACTGGGACCGCATGCGGGCGGACGGAGCCCATGCATGGAGAATGACTTTTCGAAGAAGTTGATGGGCAAGGCTTCGGAGGTGTGAAAAAGGCGGGGATGGGTTCTTGACGCTGACCCCTGACTTCTTAAGTATGTTGTTTTAGCAACAACACCCTCGAAAGCAGACATGACCCACGACAATTCCCAGACCGTCATAGGAAAAACTGTCACCATCAAAGGTGAAATCCAGGGTAGCGAGCCCCTGATCATCGAAGGAACGGTGGAGGGACGGGTGCAGATTGAGACCTCCGTGATGATCCGGGACAGCGGTTTGGTGAAGGCGGATTTGGATGCAGCCAACCTCAACATTGCCGGCGGGGTGGTGGGCAATATCGCGGTGAAGGAAAAGGTGGAGATTGTGAATGGCGGTTATGTGGTGGGTGATATCCGGGCCCCGCGGGTGGTGATCAACGACGGGGCCAGCGTGAAGGGCCACATCGAGATGGAGGTGGATCCGGAAAAAGCCCAATCCCGTCGGCACCAAAATGGTCATGCCTCGCCCTCCAACCCCTCCGCCCCCGAAGAGCAGAAAAAGCCGGGATCGCTGGGCGGATTGTTGGGGCGGAAGCCGTAGATTTCCGATCGGGAGGGCGGCAAAGGCGGACCGTCCTTATCCAAGAGACTTTCTTTCTCTCTATCTCTCTCAGCTGCCGGGTAGTTCCTTCTCCAGTCGTTCCGCCAGCCACTGTTTCATCATCGACTGATAATTCAGGTAACGGCGCGCGGCGACGCGCTTCAGGCGACTAAGCATCCGCGGATCCATCCGCAGGGTAATGCTAGTCGAGTCTTGGCCTTCACTGCGCGAAAGGGAAACCGCCATAAGGGCAGGATCCAGTTGGTGCCCTTTCCAGTAGGCGGCCTCCTCCCTGGGATTTGGGCAAAAGGGGATCTCTTCCCATGTTTTGATGGTGGCCGGGGTGCTCACAATGATTCCTTGGCCTTGCGGTCGTAAAAGTAGGATTCGGCTTCCGTCATCGGGCGGGAGGCGATCGGCCGCATTTTTCTCCCGTCGGAACTGTAGAGGGAAAAGACGGATTTGCCCGAGAGGGATTTGCCGAGGCAGAGAAAGCGGGAATGTTCGGCCAGCGGGCCGCCCCCGGGAAGGATGCGGAGGCAGAAAGGATCCTCAAAGCTCTCCTGGACCTCGGTCTGGGGAATTTCCGGCGTGGCGTAGAGGGACCAGTCAAATTCCATGGCGAAAGATCATCTTCTTCAAATGATGTTGCGAGTGCGGGTGGGCGGGTCAAGATGCCGTCTCATGGGGCGGGTGCTTTCCCTGAAGGAACTGGCCGATTGGCGGCGGGATGAAAAAGCCGCCGGCCGGCGGCT
>RGTE01000121.1 GCA_010025475.1 Verrucomicrobiota bacterium | reverse complement strand
TTTTGCTGATGGTGAGCCAGTGTCAATGGTGGGAAAGTCTTGCCAAATGCGCTTATTATCACTTTCGCCATCGTCCTTCCTGTTGACTACTACAACGGTTTCGCGCTTAGTATTTTCGTAGTGGAATTGGTGGAACGCTGAATCTCGCTTGGGCTTTTCCCATCGTTGCATTGGTGCGAGGATGTTGCGGATTTCGGCCCGATGCTTAGCCGATGGATCAGAGAAGCAACTATAGGCGCCAGTGTTTTTGTTGATGCTAAGGTTATTGCCATTGCAGGCAGGACAAATGTACTTGCCGCTCTCGCCCGTAGGCGTTAGTGCGTCCAAGTGGTCCAGAATTGAGAATGGCATGATGGCAGTCGGCGCTTAGGGATTATGGCTGATGGTGCAAGCCATGGTTCACCCTCAGACAATAAGCAATGCTTATGCAAGGGGGTGTTGCGATGGTGGGGCAATGGCTTAGTGTGGGGCGTGTTCCGCTTCTCAGGACGTATGGCCCAATGAAGGCTCTCCACGGCGAACGCAAGCGCAAGGTTCATGTCACAATGACACCTACTGCAATGTCTCGTCTTGACGAGATTGCGTTCAATGCGCAACTCTCACGATCAGAAGCTCTTGAGCGTCTGATTCGTTCCACCCCCCCTTACGAGGGGCTTGTTCTCGCCCAATTCTCCGAATGACTTCCGACGAAATCATGGCCACACTCTCTGCCATGTCCGACCGCACTCTGGGCGTTTTCTCGCCCCTACTCATTTCCTACGACCAGTTTAAGGCAGCCTACGAGCTTCCTATTGGTGAGCACGTTGAGAAGAACTACAAAGGTCTGTCCTATCTATCGTGGCCTTTTGCTCTTCGCTACTTTTATGAGCACTTTCCTGGCCTGTTTGTTCAGTTTGAGGAATCAAAAGTTGGCTGGCCCGTGTTTGGTGAGCCCGGTGCTTACATTCTGAGGCCATTCATCACGGACGGCATTAAGCGCACCCCCGCGCTTGTTTTCCCAATCATGGACAACAAGCACAATGCCATTGAAACCCTTAATGCAAGGCAAATCAGCGACAATGTGCAACGGGCAACTGTCAAGACTATTGCTCAATTCACTGGACTGGGCCTGAAACTGTATGCCGGGGAGGACATTCCCAAAGAGGAAGGAGCCGCTTCCGTTCCCTCGCCATCGCCCTCTCCCGCCCCTGCCGCAGCGCCCAAGCCTGCCGCAGCGTCTCAAGACACTATTGATGGTCGTGCCGCAGGACTGGCGCTTGCCGATTCCGGCATTTTTGGCATGGATCGTCAGGCCATCATCGCTCTAGCCAAGGCAGCCCTAGAGACCATGGGACTTCAAGCCTCAACGGATATTAAAACGCCACAACAGTTCGGCAATCTTTGCACCACCATGCTGGCTGCCTGGACCAAGAACAATGGCATCAAAATCACCAAGGCGGCAATGAAAACGGAAATGGACAAACTCCAAGCGGAAGCAGAGAAAGGACCGGAGGCAGCTATTGAAGCTATCAATGCCTTTGTAGAAGCAAAAAAGTAGAGATTGCGGCGGCCCGTCTTGCACGGGCCTTTAATGGAACCATCGTTTTAGAGGACAATGAAGATTGCTAAGTTGAAACTGCCACGCAACCTTAGGGAGCCAAGCTATAAAATTAAGTTTGATGAGATTGACACTTTTTGGCCCTCTCAAAACACAATAGAGCTTCTTGAGCCTGTTTTCGATGAAGAAATTGGCAACCCGGAGGGGGTGATATGTTATGAGGCCCGCCCTCATGATGATGCTTCATTTGGTGGCCATTTTCTTTTGCTTGCCGTCAAGGGGCAAAGCCATTGGATGACAGATATTCAACACCAATTTCATGAGTTCAATGCAGAACGAGGAGCTTTGATGATCGTCAACTCCGAGGTTTTCCATTGGCTTTTTAGTAGTCGCAAAAGGCGTAGTCTTTGGGCGGCATTGTGCTGGCACTTTCCCTCCACCAATTCTGAAGATTTCTTTAAGCGCCAGTTACACAGGGAGCGATTAGTTTCGTTTTCCAACAAGCTTGTTGAACATTTTAACGGCACATGGACACCAAACTACATGGGTATTTATAGCCAGTGGTTCAACAAATGACTACGCTCAGGCTTCAGCATTACGCGCCCAATAGGGTAAGTATCAATGGCAAAAGGCATTACATTGTGCCACCAAACATGCCAGTGCCTGAAGGAACTGTCCTGCCAAGTCTTACCACCGTCTTGTCCTCCACTGCTCCAGTGGGCAAGATCATGGCGCTAATAAATTGGCGCAAAAGGGTGGGCGATGAAGAAGCAAATCGTCGCACAAGAATGGCGGCAGATAGGGGTACTTGGCTTCATGGTCTCATTGAAGATAGTTTCAATGGTGAAGACATTGAACAAATGCTGGCATTAAGTCCAGACTATTTGCCCTACTGGACTGCCATTGAACCTTTCCTTGAGACCATTGACGAATGCCTTTTAGCTGAAAGCGCAATCGTTTATGGCTTTGATGACCTGGGCTACACTGGCACGTTTGACATGCTTGCCCGCATGGGCGACGATTTGGTTTTGCTTGATTGGAAAACTTCCTACAAGGTGAAGCCAGAGTATCAACTTGCTGATTATCGTCAACAACTTGGTGGCTATTCCCAAGCTATTGAGCAAATGTATGACTTGGAAATTGATCGTGCAATTTGCGCGATTGCAGTGTATGACCCAGAAGATCCCAACAGCGAGCCACAACTGCAAGTGGATGAGCAAGACTCAACTGAGCTTCTTGCGACTGGCGCTATTGTCAAAAACCGTTGTCGCCAGTATTTTGACTCCCACTACCCTGGCGGCACCCCTTTCACCTTGACAACTGACAAGGGATAGGGCTAGACTCCTTAGGCTTCGGCACTTTCCCAACAAACCAACGATGGCCAAACCTCCGTATTCCGGCGCAATCGACCTGACGCCCGAACTGCTCAATGCGCTCAAAACCAAAGGGCCTAACGATCGCGGCAACTACAGCCTTGACTTTGCTTGCTGGCCTGCCCGCGACCGCAAATCTGATCGCTCCCCCACTCACACTGGAACTGTCAAACTGAAAGGCGAGCGCGATGGCGTGAAAGCCTACGTTTCCATGTGGGTGAATGATGAGGACTACCGTGACGAGGAAGTGCCTTTTTGACCGTGAAATCGCCTTGCGGTTTCTAGTTTCGGCGGCATTTCTTTTCCTTTGTGGATTTGCCGCCCTTTCTGCACCATTGCCTCCCATTCAGTGATTTACAACGACGCAGCCCTTTCCGCTCTTCAAACCAGCAAAGACGTTTTTGAGCCCTACTTTGGCGAGAAAATGCGTCGGCTTGACGATAATCGTCCTGCCGTTAGCTATGGTTTGTCGCAGGCTGGCTACGACATTCGCCTCTCTCCTGAGAAGTTTGTCGTATTCTCCCCGGCAATGGAGCAGGAAGTTTTCCTGTGCCCCAAACTGGCTGACCGTTTGGAGCCGGTTTCTGCTACACTTCAACACTGCGATGAAGGAAGCTTTTTCTGGCTTCCTCCCCATTGCACTGGTCTTGGCAGTTCTGTTGAACTTTTCAACATGCCAAACCATACCATTGCCTTTGGTTTTGGTAAGTCCACCTACGCCCGTCTCGGAGTGATCGCCAACATCACGCC
>RGTE01000013.1 GCA_010025475.1 Verrucomicrobiota bacterium | reverse complement strand
CGGATGCTCCCACTTTGCCAACCGCTACAGAGAACAATTCGAACGCCCTGTGAACATGGGAACAACCTGGCGGGGTTTGCCGTGAGGAGTTTTCGGGGGAACCAACAAGGGAGGGTCAAGGCCCCACCTATCCACGTGTTATCCAGCCCGCAAGAAGCTCACCTTGCGGGAGTTGTGCCGAATCTCTTCACTTATCCACCTGATTATGATTAAGGTGTACTTGATTCTTTATTCCCCTATCCCAATCATCTGATTCCAAGCCTTCATGAAACTCGTTCTTCAAAAGCAGAAATTCCTCAACGCCCTTTCCTCGGTTCAAAACATCGTCAGTACTCGCACGCCTATCGGCATTCTCAATAACCTGCTTCTTCGGGGAGCCGGTTCGACCCTGACCGTCGCAGCCACCGATCTCGACATCGGTATCCGGACGGCCTGCGAAGCCGGAGTGGAGAAGCCCGGGGCGGTTACCCTGCCGGCCCGGAGACTGTTCAGCATCATCCGTGAATTGCCGTCGGAAGAGCTAACGCTGGATGTGGACAGCAAGCTGGGTGCGACAATCCGCTGCGGAGCCGCCTTTTTCCGAATCATGGGAATGCCGGAAGAGGAATTCCCGGCGATTCCGGATTTTCCCTCCAAGGGCGGCGACAAAAACCCGATCTACAAAATCGAGCAGAAAGTCCTCAAGGAGCTCATTAGACGCGTCTCCTACGCGATGTCAGCGGATGAAAAACGCTACGTGCTCAACGGGCTGCTTGTCTGTCTCAAGGATGGAAAACTGACCCTGGTGGCCACGGATGGCCGGCGGCTTGCCTTGGCCGATCAGGAGCTGGATTTCCCCAAGTCGGGCGAAAGGGAGTTCATTTTGCCCGCCAAGGCGGTGCTGGAGCTGCAGCGGCAGCTGGCCGACAAGGACGAGGTCTCTTTCGTGGTCCTGGAAAATCAGATTCTTTTCCAGTTCGGGACGACCCTAATTGCCGCCAAGATGGTGGAGGGCAATTACCCGAACTATCGCCAGGTAATTCCTGCCGAGGCCAAAGAGCGGGTGACCCTCGAGCGGGAGCTTTTCCTGAACTCCGTCCGGCGCGTGGCCCTTCTTTCCAGCGAGAAGTCAAACTCGGTCAAACTGACCTTCACCAAGAACAACCTCGAGATTGCGGCCAACACGCCCGACGTGGGAGAAGCGCGGGAAGCGATCCCCGTGCAGTACAAAGGCAAAGATTTCACCATGGCCTTCAACCCGGAATTTTTGGCTGACCCGCTGAAAAATATCGAAGGCGACACCGTGCATTTTGACTTCATCGACGAGCTCAGCCCGGGCGTGATCCGTTACAGCAAACCGTTCCTTTACGTGATCATGCCCATGCGCACGGCCTGAGCCGGCCGGCGTGCTTCGGCGACTCCGCCTCCACGCGTTCCGTTGCCATCCATCCCTTGAGCTGGAGGGGTTGGGCCCCCGCGTGTTATTGGCCGGCCCGAACGGCCGTGGAAAAACCAGCATCCTCGAATCGGTGGCGATCCTTGGGCGCCTCCGATCCTTTCGCACCAGCGCGCTCCGTGAGCTGGCGCGGCACGGGGCGGCGGGCTGGCGGGTGGAAGGATCCTGGGCGGATGAGGCGGGGCCGGTTCGGCTGGCCGTGATCTGGCGAGGCGAGGGCAGGGAGCTGGAAATCGACGGGCGACCCGGCGCCACCACGGACGAATTCTGGGGACGGGTGTTGGTGGTGGTGGCGCATGGTGCCGACACCATTATGCTCGATGGCGGTGCGGGCGAGAGACGGTCCAGCTTCGACCTGCTTTTGGCCGAGCTGGAGCCGCAAAGGCTGGGGGAGTTGCGGCGACTCAAGGAAATCACCCGCCAACGGAGCGCGCTTCTGCGTCAACCCAAACCCACCCGAGAGGAGTGGGAAGCCTGGACCTCCCAACTTGCCGAGATTGGGGAAACCCTCCGCCCCGCACGGACAGGCTTGGCTGAAATCTTGCTTCCGCACCTGGAAAAGGCACACCGGGAGTTGGCCAGCGGGGCGGAAAAGCTGTCGGTACGGTATCTGCCAGCTGACCCGGTGCCTCCGCCCGGGCCGGAGCGGGACAGGCTCTGGGAACGCGAACGGGAACGGGGACTGAATCTGGCGGGGCCGCAACGGGATGACTGGGAGTTCAGTTTGGCCGGCAAAAACTTGGCGAAATTTGGCTCCGAAGGGCAGCGGAGGAGCGGTTGCTTGGCCGTGAGGTTGGCGGAACTGGCTTTGATCCGGGAAATACGCAAGCGCACACCTGTGCTTTTGGTGGATGACGCCCTCAAGGAGCTGGACGGCAGCCGCCGGGGGGCGTTTTGGAGGGCAGTGCCGGAATCAACCCAAGTCCTGTACGCATCGGCCCACGATCGTCCGTCCGCGGGGAGCGGCTCGTGGGTTATTCTTGAGATCTCCCCCGGATCGGCACGTCTGGACGAGTCCTGAGCCTTGCCAAGCCGGCCGGCCAACCGATACGCTCCTCGTCCCTTTTAACCCGAAAAATCAAGGAGAGCACATATGGCCACTGAAGTCGGACCCGTGAAAGCCGTCGAGGTTCCCCCCCTTCGCCCGCTAAACATTCCCAACCGTCTTGCCCCCACGCCCACGCACGGCCCGAAGTATCCGGTGAAGGTCAAAAATGCCGCCGGGCAGGAGGTCACGCTGGCGGATCCGGTGATGACGCGGGCGCTGGTGGCGTTGATGGACACGCATGCCGTGATCGGTGGGGCGGCTTGTCACTGGGGTGGGCCGGCGGCTTTGGCCGAAATTATGTCGGCGATCCACGGAATCATGTTCGCGGTGAAGGGCCGGCCGTGGCACGAGGCGTACAATTTCGTCAATGATGCCGGGCACACGGAAAACGGGGTTTACGCGCTGCGCGCCCAGTACGGCTTCGATGGGATGACGCTCGAGGATCTGAAAAAGTTTCGCAGCATCCAGAGCAAGCTCACCGGCCACGGGGAAAGCCATCTTAACCCCGAGGGCGTTTTTATCAGCAACGGCCCACTGGGATCCGGCATTCCGGTGGCCCAGGGGCTGGCCCTAGGGGACAAGCTCGCCAAGCGGGACCGGCTGACCTTTTGCGTGATTTCCGACGGGGCCTGCATGGAGGGCGAGGCCAAGGAGGCCTTGGCGGCCATTCCCGGACTTTCCGGGCGGGGCGAACTCAACCCCTTTGTGTTGGTCGTTTCCGACAACGACACGAAACTCTCCGGCCGGATTTCCAAGGACAGCTTCACGATGGAGCCCTCGTTTGCGGCGATGGCCCCGCTGGGTTGGAACGTGCGACATGTGCAGGAAGGCCAAGACCTGCAAAAAGTATATCTGGCGATTGAGCAGGCGGTGGCCGAGGCGAAAGGGGATCCGCGGCGCCCGGTTTGTCTCTGGGTAAAAACGATCAAGGGCTTCGGGGTGAAGGAAACAGAAGCGAGCTCTTCCGGAGGACACGGCTTTCCACTGAAGGATGGGGAAAAAATTGTGGAGTTCGTCAACGAAATCACCGGCGGAAAAACGCCCGCCGATTTGGCCGCATGGGCGCAATCGCTTCGCAGGGCTTGGGAGGACAAACAGGCCGCCCAAAAGAATGCGCCGGCATCTGCGGCGCCCGCCGCCAAAAAGGAAAAGGTGCAGGCCGGCTTTGCCCGGGCCATGACCAGAGCGGCGCAGGAGGGGCTGCCGGTCGTCTCCATCAGCGCGGACCTTCCGGGTTCCACCGGGGTCGCGGCATTTCAAAAGGCGGTACCCGGCCGATCGTTCGACATCGGGGTGGCCGAGGCAAACATGGTCAGCACCTGTACGGGGCTGGCGAAGACCGGTTTTCTTCCGGTGGCGGACACCTTTTCCCAATTCGGGATCACCAAGGGAAATCTCCCCATCATCATGGCCGCCCTCTCGCAGGGGCCCATCGTGGCCGCGTTTACCCACGCGGGTTTTCAGGATGCGGCCGATGGCGCGTCCCATGAGGCCACCACGTATTTTGCGGCCGTGTCCTCCATTCCCCACACCCTCGCCATCGCGGTGAGCTGCTCTGAACAGGCCGACGCCCTGATGCTCGAGGCCTTCCGGCGGCAGGCGAAAGAACGTCAGGCAGGCAAGGAAGGCGAGAACGCAATTTTCTTTGCAGGGCGCGAGGATTTTCCGGCCAGGCTCGGGGAGCGGCCCGCCGGCTATCCTTGGGGCAAAGCGGAGCTTCTCCGCAAAGGCAGGGATGTGACGATCGTGGCGTGCGGACCGATGGTGCCTCTGGCGCTGGAGGCGGCGGAGGTATTGGCCAAAGAGGGAAGACAGGCTTCGGTCATCGACAACCCCTTCGTGAATCGCCCAGACCTCGGAACCATCGGAGCCGCGCTGGGGGAAACCGGCGGGCGCTTGGTCACGGTGGAAGATCACCAGATCGTGGGCGGGATGGGGGCGATGCTGGTACACGCCTTGAATCTCGCCGGAATTTCCGTGAAGAGCGCGGCCATCGGGATGAAGGGCGAGTTCGGGCGATCCGCTTACAGCGCCCGCGAGCTCTATGAACATTTCGGCATGGGGCCGAAAGATATCGCCGAGGCGGCACGGAAACTTTGCCGTTGAAACTCGCGGGCTGGCGCGGGGGCGCGGCCTGGGCGGCGGGACTCTGGCTGGTCGGCGCCATGGTCGGCTGGTCCGGAACCCAGGTTTACGTGGTGGAGCCGGGAAAGCCCGAATCCGGGCTGGAGCTGCTCCTGGTGGAAAAAGAGGCCGCCAAAGACGGCACGAGCCTTCTGGTCGAGCCCGGGGGCTCGGAGAAAAAAATCTCCACGGATAAAATTGTCGCACGGCTTACGCCGGCTCCGGGGCGAGGCACCCAGGTGGACCGAAAAACCGCCGTGGCCGCCATCAACGCCCTATTGGAAGCCAAGGCGAAAGCGGCGGCCTTGGAAAGGACCCTGCAGGAGGAGGTGGAAAAGTGGAAAAAGATCCTGGATCAACTGCCGAGCGAACAGGACCCAGAGGCCCTGAAAAAGGCCGAGGCGGCTTTCGCCGAGGCGTTAAGCAAGGCCATGCCCAAACCATATGATCCGGCGGGATCCTACTCGAGGGAGGAACTGGCGGCTCAGCTGGCGGCTTTGGAAGAAGTCAGGAAGACATTTCCCGGCAGGGCCGAGGAGATTGACCGGCAAGCCGAACCATGGCGGGTCGAACAGTCCGAGATGACGGCCGGAAAAAAGAAGCTGGAGGGGAGATGGCTGAGCCCGGAGGAATGGGAGAAAGAAAAAGGGGCCAGGCAAAAAGCGGCGCGGGAGGCCTTTTTGGCCAAGCTGGAGATTCCCGAGGCCCCGCCCGTGCTGATCGGCCAAGGGATTTTTTTGGCGGCGGCCGGAATGGTGTTGGTGGCCGGGTTTCTGGGGGCGAGCTTCCTGTTCCACGGCATCCTGGAATTCATCCGCCACCGGGCCTGGTGGAAAGGGACCGCATGGACCTTGGCCGGGGCTGCCATCATCGCCGTCCTGGGAAGGGCCACCGGGCTGGCCTTGAGCGCCCCCGAGCCGTTGGCGGCGGGAAGCTCTGGCAACGCGGAAAACATCGAGGAAATTTTTTGGCAGCAGGGGGGGCAAAAGAAATCCTTTCCCAAAGAACTCAAGGCATCGGACGCCGACCTAAATGCCTGGTTCACCAAGCGGCTGAGGTTTTCGCCATTGAAGGTGACGGAGATTGCGGTGCTAGCCGCAGAGAGCTGGAAGCTGGACGCCGAAGACGGAACCCTTCGCCTGGATCGGACCGGGCGGTTTTTCGGGCGAACCTTGGTGCTGCGTCATGAAATGACCTTCAACCGCACGGAAAAGGGGGAAGATATCTACCGTATTGAGGCCGTCTTGGGGCAACTCCCCCTGCCACCGGCCCTGGTGCTACGTTCTTGGAACCAGTGGACCGAAACCCTGGCTAAGATGACCGCGGCCATGGCTGCGGCGGAACACGTGACCCTGGAGCGGATCGAAAAAGGCGCGGTGGTTTTTTCGGGGAAATAGGCGGACCGGCCCGACTTGGATGAGTTGAAAAACCGTCCGTCCCTGCGAGAGTGCCATCAAGGAGGCTTTTGGATTATGTCAAAAAAAGGATCGGAATGGGCGGCACGCATCAAGGGCGAGGTACAGAAATCCATCATCGGGCAGGATGAGGTCATCGAGCGGTTGCTGGTTGCCCTTCTTTCCAACGGGCACGTGCTTTTGGAAGGGTTGCCCGGCCTCGCCAAAACCCTGTTAATCAAGAGCCTGGGTGCGGCCATGGGGCTGGAGTTCGAACGCATTCAGTTTACCCCCGATCTGCTCCCCAGCGACGTGGTCGGCACGATGGTTTTTCAACCCAAAGAGGGCAGCTTCCGCGTCCACAAGGGGCCGGTCTTTGCGAACCTGGTTCTCGCGGACGAGATCAACCGTGCTCCCGCCAAGGTTCAAAGCGCGCTACTCGAAGCGATGCAGGAACGGCAGGTCACGATCGGCGGAGAAACCCATCAACTCCCCCGACCCTTTTTGGTGATGGCGACCCAGAACCCGTTGGAACAGGAGGGCACCTATCCATTGCCCGAGGCGCAGACGGACCGCTTTCTCTTTAAACTGCTCGTCGATTATCCCTCCGAGCAGGAGGAGCGGGCCATGATGGATCGTTGGGGGCAGCTGACCCAGCAACCCAAACTGCAGCCGGTTTCCTCCGGGGAGGAGCTTCTGGCTCTGCGCGATCAGGTGGACGATGTGCACCTTAGCCCGCCGTTGCAGGCCTACATGCTGGCCCTGGTGCGCACGACCCGCGAGGCGGCGGCCGGCGCCAATGGTGGAGCCAAAACCGCGCCCAAGGTTTTGTCCTACGGGGCCAGCCCCCGCGCCTCGCTGGCTTTGGTTCAGGCAACGCGGGCCTTGGCCTGGCTCCACGGTAGGGACCATGGCACCCCGGAGGTGGTGCAGAATGTTTTCCTCGATGCCCTGCGTCATCGCGTGGGCCTGACCTATGAAGCGGAGGCGGAGGAGACCACCACGGACGAAATTCTGCGGGGGGTTTTGGAGCGGGTGCCGGTTCCCGCGGGATATTAAGGAGGGGGAGGAGGAGATTTCCGGATGATCACCGTGACCGGCCCCGGCGAGACGGCCCGCAAGGCGCCGCTGGCCATGCTCCGCCGGTTGGAGTGGCGCGTCCGCATGGCCGCCGACTCCTTCCTGGGGGGCGAATACCGCTCCGCCTTCCGGGGGCGGGGGCGCGAATTCGATCAGGTGGTCAAATACGAGTACGGCGACGATATTCGTGACGTTGATTGGAATGTCTCGGCCCGGCTGGGCGAGCTGTACCGCAAAAAATTCATCGAGGAGCGGGAGCTCACGGTGATTTTGTTGCTGGAGGACACGCCTTCCCTGCAGTTTGGCTCGGGGAGCCGAACCAAGCGGGAAGCTTTATTGGAGGTCGCCGGACTTTTCGCCCTGACGGCGGCCGGCAACCGGGACCGGGTGGGCTTCTGGCATGCGACCCCGACCGGGCACGAGGTGCGGCAACCGGTACGGGGCAGGGTGAACATTGTGCGAACAGCGGCCACGTTGTTGGGGCAACCCATTCCCAAACTGGAAGACGGCTCGGAGGTTGAGGTGGATTGGAAATTGTTTTTCCACGCCTTCCCCAAGCACAGCGTGGTTCTTTGGTTTGGGGACTTTCCCCCGCGGTCACCCGGAGCAGGTTGGGCCGCGTTAAAAAAACGTTACGAGATCATCGGGGTGAGGGTGGATGACCCCTGGGATGTGCAACTGCCTGCAGCGGGGATCCTCCCGGCGGTGGATCCGGAAACGGGGGAGGTTTTGGCGTTCGATACGGGAACTTTCGAAAGCCAGAAGCAACGGGAACAGGCGTGGGAGGAGTGGTTTCCCAGCCCGCTCCAGCGCCTTACCGTCAGCACCGAAGGAGACTTACTGGATCCGATGGTGGCCTTCTTCAAGAGACGCATGAAGGGGGTGCGAAGATGAACCCTGCCCCCGCGATGTTGCCGGGCGGCTGGACTTTGGCCGACCCTCTTTGGTTATTGGCTTTGCTGCTTTTGCCCCTGGGGATTTGGTGGCGGAGCCGGCGACCGCGGCCCGTTCTGGTCATTCCCCGGGTGGCGAAATGGGCGGGCGCTCCAGCGGTGTCCATGGGCCGGATGCCGTCCATTCTGGCGGCCTTGGGATTTGCGGCGCTGGTCGTGGCCTTGGCACGGCCCCAGCAGTTGGAAGAAAAAAAACAGGTGCGGCAGAAAGGCTACGACATCATGCTGGCGATTGACCTCTCCCCCAGTATGTTGGCGGAGGATTACGAGGGACCGCAGGGGCGAATTAACCGGCTGCAGGCGATCCAGCCGATCATCGAGGCCTTTATCTCGCGGCGACCCGCCGACCGCATCGGGGTGGTGGTTTATGGCGGTCGCGCCTATACCCTTTCGCCGCTCACGTTCGATCATGACTGGCTGGCACGTCAGATCCGGCGGTTGAAGATCGGACTTGTGGAGGACGCCACGGCGGTGGGGGACGGACTTGGCCTGGCGGTGACCCGTCTGGAGCAGGCGGAAAAGGACAAGGGAGGCCAGCGCAAGGGGGCCTTCGTCATCCTGCTGACCGATGGATCCAATAACAGCGGGGTCTTGGCGCCCCTGCAGGCGGCCGAGTTGGCCAAAACAAGGGGGATTCCGGTCTACACGATCGGGGCGGGCCGGCCCGGGATTGTGCCGATGCCGGTGGTGGACAATGCCGGGCGCAAGCTGGGATACCGTCAGGCCATCTCCGATCTTGATGAGGAGACTCTTCAGCAGATTGCGTCGATCACGGACGGAAAGTTTTTCCGGGCCATGGACATCGGCACGGCCGAGGCCGCCTTTGCCGCCATCGACAAACGGCAAAGAATCGAATTCAACGCCAAGGCCCAGATCCGGGCTCATGAATGGTTTGCGAGTTTTGCCGCCCCCGGCCTGGCTTTCTTTTTTGCCGGCATGGCGCTTTCCCGGCCGGGGCGATGGGGAGGAGTGGCTTGAACTTTCTTTTTGGCATCCATTGGGAACAGCCCTGGATTCTGGCGCTGGTACCGCTAGCTCCGTTTTTCGCTTGGGCGGTTTTTCGGGGAAAGACCGGGCCTGGCGGGGCTCTTCGTCTGCCCAAGGTGTTGCGACGTTGGGCGGGAGCGCGGGTGGTGACGGAAAGGCCGGCGGCACGGAGACGGGCTTCGGGTATTTGGCTCGGCTTGGGAAGCGCCCTGGTGTTGACCTCACTGGCACGGCCGCAGTGGGGGAATTTGGAGGAAACGGTGTTCGACCAGTCGCGGGAAGTGCTCATCGCTTTGGATCTTTCTGCCAGCATGCTGGCGGAAGATGTAAAACCCACCCGGCTGGCCCGAGCCAAACTTCTGATCGGGGCCCTGCTGGATGAGCTGCAGGGCGAGCGGGTTGGGCTGGCCGTGTTTGCAGGAACAGCCTTCCTTCAGGTGCCGATGAGCTCGGACTATGAAATCATACGGGACATTCTGCCCGGCCTGGACCCCTCCTATCTTCCGCAGGCGGGAACGGATTACGCCGGGATGCTGCGGGTGGCCAATGAGGCCTTTGGCCAAAGCACCGCGGCGGACCGATTCCTGATTGTGCTCAGCGACGGGGAGGCGCATGACCCCGAGTGGCGCAAAGCCCTGGATGATCTGAAGAAAAAAGAGGTGAAGGTGATCGCTTTGGGGATCGGGACAGCCGCCGGAGGGCTGGTGCCCGACAGCCAGGGGGGTGTGATCAAGGACGAGCGGGGTGCGGCAGTCCTTTCCAAGCTGGAACCAGCCACCCTGGAGGAGCTGGCACAGGCGACCAACGGGGTCTATCGGGAGGCCTCCAATTGGGTCGATCTGGCGGAACTGATCAAGGAGACGGTGGCCCAGGGGAAGACAGGTGACTTTACCAAAACACGGGACGTGAAAATGGCGGAAAGGTTTCAGTGGTTTCTGGCGCCAGGGATTCTGCTTTTGGCCCTCAGCTTTGCCTTGGAAATCCCCTCCCTGCCAACCCGCCGCCGGTTGGCGATGGGCACGACCACCACAGGGGAACCGCTGCCTTTTCCGCTGGAAAAGAAAACCACCCGGCTGGTTTCCAGGGAGGGCCCTCCAGTGCTGGCCAAAACAAATTGAACTACTCCACGAATCATCCTGGTCTTCGAATCGGAATCTTATGTGGCTGGGCCGCTCTCTCTTGGGCCTCCCTCCCGCCTGCGGTCGGAAATTACACCGCGGAAGGACAACGGCTTGTCCAGGGAGTTCAAAACCTCGCGGAAAACACAAAAGCCCGCGGAGATGAATACAAAGACGTGATCCGGGAAACGATCAAATTCGGGAGCAGCCCAGATGCCGCCGATCGCTTCTATTCCTCCTCCCGAAAGGATCTTCCGGGGGCAGCACAAGCGGAATGGAATAAATTCATCCAAGACTCCTTTTCGATTTTGGATGAAGGGGAACGACGAGACCCCCAAGATCCGGACTGGCCCAAACTTCGCGAAGAGCTTTCAAAACTTCGCCCGCCGCCTGGGGCTGACTCAAAGCCACAGCCGGATAAAAAAAATCAGAAGAAAGACCAGAACATGGACAAGAAAAAGGAGCAGAAAGGCTCCGGCAAGGACAAGCAGCAGCAACCATCCGGCGGAGGACAGAAACCCGACCCATCGCAAGGAGGAGAAGGCAAGGAAAGCGAGGGGGAGTCGCAGGGGCCGCCTTCCCAGGGTCAGCCGGGCAAGGGCGACAAAAAAGGCGGGCAGAAGGACGGTGATTCGGAGGGTTCCGGTGGAGGAGAGGATCGGGCTCAAAAACAGGAGGGCGGCGGCAAGGATCCAAACCAGATCCGCGATTTCAGCACCAGCAAGGATGGCGAAGGGCAGATGAAAGAACGGGGCCGCAATGAGGAGATGAAAGGCATGGAGGATGAGAAGGCCGGCTTCGGGAATCTCGGGCAGGAAAAGAAAGAGGGGAAGGAACCGCAGGGCTTAGCCGGAGGGCAGGCCGGGGAAAAGGAGCAGCGCACCGAAGCTCCTCCCGGAATGCGGGTGGTGGGCGGAGGTTCGGGCCAAAAGGTCAACGACAAGACTGCAAATCCCCTGACGCTTGAATCCATGGCCCGACTTGATCAGGTGAAGCAGTCGGACAGTCCGGCTATCCTGCAGCAGCGGCTCCAGCCGCAGGATCAGAGACCGCAACCCTCCTCATTGGGGAAGCCATGGTGATGAAAAGAGCCATCCTTGTTCTTGGTTTGGCTGTGTGCGGCTGGACGGCTCGGGCCCACGCCCAGTCGGTTGCCTGGAATGATCCCGGCCCGGTGGCCCCCAACAGCGTGACTCAGCTTGAGCTGGTGTTCACGGATTGCCAGCCGCAGGGGAACGTCAACCTTCCCAGGGTCAATGGCCTGCAGGTGTTGGGCCAACCCGGCCGTGCCACTAGCTTTTCGATGATCAATTTCCAAACCAGCTCGTCCACAACGTTGAACTACTCGGTTCAGGTCAATCAGGGGGGCCGGATCCAAATTCCCGCCTTCGAAGTCCAGACGGACAAAGGAAAAAAAACTGTGCCCTCGCTGGCCTTGGACGCGAGCGGCACCGCTGCGCCTCCCCAGCAAGCCGCGCCCTCACCCTTTCCCTTTCCTCCTGGATTTTTCCAGAACCAACCTCCCGCCGGAGCGGCGCCGGTGGTCCCGCCCAGCACCGTTCGATCGGAAGCCAATGCGGAGCCCAGGAATCCTTATGCCGGCGAGGTTTTTGACGTGAATTACCGGGTGACGATGGCCCCAGGACGGAGTGGTCGCGTGAAGACCACGCCGCTCTGGGATGTGCAGAACTTCACCGCCGAGGCATGGGATCGGGGCCAACAAATCGGTCCGGGCGGAAGCCAAGGCTTGCAGTTTCATACCCGGGCGATGGTGCCGAAAGCCGGCAAGTTTGAACTCCCGGTCATCCGGCAAAAACTCGATATCGACACCCCTCTGGGCGGGAGGTCCTTCTTCTTCACCGCCCCCGGCTCAGCCGAAGTCGAGGCCGCAACCGAGACCGTCCCGATGGAGATTCAACCCTTGCCCTCGGGCGCCCCGGCCGGATTCAGGGGGGCCGTCGGGCAGTTCACGCTGGAGTCGAAAATGGTGCCGGAGCAGGTGAATGAAGGAGAGCCCATCACATGGACATTAAATCTCAAAGGCACCGGCAACTGGCCGACAGGGGTGGAGCTGCCCTCGCGGACCGTGCCGGCCAAGATGCGGACGATTCAGCCCAAACTGCGTCGGGAGTTCGACGGCACGCAGTTGTTCACGGGCGGACTGGTGGAGGATTTGGTCCTGATTCCAACCGAAGCCGGGGAGTATGAGCTGCCTGTGGTGAAATTCATTTACTTCGATCCCAAGAAAAAGAGCTACGAAACCATCGAAGCGAAGCCGCCAAAAATTTCCGTCCTCAAGGAAGGCACGCTGCGCCCCTCCGGCCCTGCGCAGGTGACCCAGGCTCCGGCGTCCGGATCCCAGCAAAAACAGGGCGGAGGTCCCGGCTGGGGTGGGTTCGGCTCAGGCAAGCCCGGAAAGGTTTTACAGTACGGCACGCCGGCCCTGCCGCGGGAGCCTTTGGAAGGAACCGGAGTGGGGATGGCACCCATCCCGCTGGTTTGGGCTCGTGGGATGACGGTTTTACCGTGGCTGATTCTGGTGGGTTTCTGGTGGCGGCTGGCCCAAAAAAGGGCGGCCTTAACGGATCCCGAGCGGATTCGGAAAGAGGCCCTGCAATCCTGGAAATCCTCGGTCCAGCTCTTACGGTCGGACTCCGGCAATCCCGAGATGCGGGAAAAAAGCCTGTTGGTTTGGCAGAAAGCCGTGGCCGGCACTTTGGGGGTGGATGCGGCCACGCCGGCTTGGCCGGAGATTTTCGCAGCCACACCCTCTTTGCTGGAAAGGGATCGGGCCGATCTGGAGAAGTGCTGGCTGGAGTCGGATGAAGCACTCTACGGGCGGAATCCGAGCCTGAATGGAGATTGGTGTGAGCGCGCGGCCGGATTGGCCGCGCGGATCGAGCTGCCGCCGCTTAAGTTTTGGGAGCCCCTTCGGCCCAGGAATCTCCTGCCTTGGTTTGGAGTCTTTCTGATTTTCGTTCTGCCCTTAGGTGTGGCAGCTGAAGAGAAAGCCGCACCCAAGTCCGTAACCACACAAAACGATGACCCCGTTCTACTTTATCGGGAAGGCAGCTTTGAAAAGGCCGGACAGATTTGGGGCGAGAGGGTTCGCAAAAGCCTGACCGACCCTAAATCACGCAACAACCTGGGGCTGGTTTGGTTTCAGGTGGGGGACAAGGAGAGAGCCCTTGCCAACGGACTTTCCGCCTACCTTGTGGCTCCCCAAACCGCCACGGTGGACTGGAATCTTGGAATTTTTGCAGAAGCCGCCAACCAGCTCGATCCAGCGGTTCGGCGGTTAGTGGAGGACACCTGGACGGCAAGGCTGACGGCATGGGCCGGAATTTTTGCCTGGCAGTTTTGGTTGGTGGCAGGAAGCGCGGTGGCTGCACTCGGCGTGGGGCTGTGGTTGGTGTCGGGTTACTTCTTGTGGAGACGAAAACTGTTTTTCCGGGTTGGGTCGGCAGTGGTTTTAACGGGTGCCTCGGTTGCGTTTGTGGCCGGATCCGCGCTGGGGGTGTACGGCAAACTGTCCGACCGTGCGGCGGTCATGATCGTGGATGTGGCGCCGCTGCGGTCCGTACCCACGGAGGTGGAGCCGCAGGCAGAAAAGGCCTATCCGCCTGGATCGATCGCCCATCGGGAAAAAGAGTTCCTCGGCTGGAGCAAGGTCCGAATGCCCAACCAAGACGCGGGCTGGATCCGGACCGAGAATCTGGTGCCATTGTATTGAGCTAGGTAGGCACCCGGTATCAAAAGTGGCCTACCTGGGCCTTCGTAACTCCACCTTCCTCCCTGTCGTCTGCGGCTCTTCCTCCTCCGGTTGCACGATATTGGATTCCGGTGCGATATCCTTGGTGAAGAGTTTTTCCATCAGGGTTTTGTCGCCCTTGGCAGGCAGGACCTTCACCACCAGATTGGTGGTCTGTGCGGGTGGCACGGAGGCGGGTTCCCAAAGCCGCCGGTAGGCGAGCTTAAGGTTGAATCTGCCTTCCCGTGGAAAGACCACCTGCAGAACTTGGGTGCCCGGGGTGCCGACCCGGCCATCGCGTGCGCCCGACTCGTAGCCTTCCGAAAGAATCCGTCCACTCTGCATGGGTGGATCAAGCATCCAGCGGTAGCCGGTGGATGGGTTGGCCGGCAGACGGATTTCAACGGGGTGCTCGGCCTTGGCCTCAAGGTCGGGCCGGCCACGAAAACAGCCGCTTGACGAAATACAAAACCAAGCCACCAGCGGGGCGATCAAGGCCACCTTACGGATGGGCGCGGCACCCATTCCGGAAAGATACTACTTTTTGCGAAGGGGAGCCAGATCCTCGTCGGACTGGGCGGCATCGGCCCAGGTGCGATCGAGGGCGATGGCGGCCTGAACGTAGCTGCGGGCCTTTTCCAGCTCCTGGAGGACACAGTGATAGCAGCCGAGCTGAAACTTGATGTGGGGATTTTGGGGAAATTTTTTCTCCGCTTCCTGCAGGACGATGCGGCCCTGGATGATCGCGCCGCTTTGGCGCATGGCATCGGCGAGCGAGACCCAAGCCTCCGGCTCGTGGGGGCAGCGCTCCTTGAGCTTTTCCGCGCTCTTGCGCATTTCCGCATATCGGCCGGCCGCCCGCAGGATGCGAGTGCGCAGGAAGGAGAGGGTGATCTCCTCCTGGCCCTTGAGGCGGATGGAGTCGAGCACACCGAGGGCCTCGTCATACATTCCGAGTCCGCAGTAGCCCTCCATCTCCTCCTGCAGTTTGGCAAGGTTGGCCATCGGCTGAGTCGAATTTTCCATGGGGCGGAAAAGGAACAAGCCCCAGCCGGGGCTTGTTCGCACCCCGGCTGGGACAAATTGCGAGTGATTAACCGACCCTGACTTCAATGGTCTTCGGCTTGGCCTCCTCGCGCTTGGCAATCTCCAGCGTGAGGACTCCGTCCAAGTACCGGGCTTGGATCTTTTCGGGATCCACGTCCTCGGGCACGAGGAGCGACCGCTCGACCTCCACAGAAGTCTCCGCGCCGTCACGAAAGAGCCGCTTCTGGCCCTTCACGGCGAGGACCCCGTCCGTCAGGGTGACCTTGAGCTCGTCCTTTTTCAGGCCGGGCAGTTCAAGATCGTACCGATAGCCGGACTCCGTCTCGTGGGCGGAGATGGGGTTCCAGGTGTGACTGGAGACCGTAGGGCGGGAAAATCAAAAAGACGGTCGAGTTCGTTGATAAGGAACCCGAAGCCGCTCCCGTTTTCCGACCGGGTCGCCAGCGCCGCGTTAGTTTCGCAGTTATTTTTCATGGCTTGGTTATCCTTTCTTTGGTTGGTTTTCACCAACAAAGGAGATGCATAATCCTTGCCAAAACTCGAACACCACAAAGTATTGATTTATAGATATTTTCAAATGAGTGCCAACGGCAACAAGAGACAAAACGGCGCATATTAAATTGGAGCCAGAAACAAAGTGAGACAAAATGCCATTTGGGGCAGGGGTTCATTCCAGTATCCTGTGGCACTCTACACGAAATCTGATTCTTGAAGTTTGATCCGCCCTCTGTTTTCGCGAGCCTGTGCTTTGATGAAAATCCTCGGCATTGATATCGGCGGAACTGGGATCAAGGGTGCGCCGGTGGAGTTGCCCTCCGGAGAAATTTTGGCCGAGCACCTGCATCTGCCCACGCCCCAGCCGGCCACGCCCGGGGCGGTGACAGCCGCCATCAAAAAAATGATCCAGCACTTCCAATTTTCAGGGCCTGTTGGCGCCGGATTCCCCGGGGTAATGCGCAAAGGTGTGGTGGAAACCGCTGTGAATCTTTCCCCAAGCTGGGTGGGTAAGAATGCGGAAAAGCTCTTCAAGCATGGCACGAAACTTTCTTTTTCGGTGATCAACGATGCCGATGCCGCCGGCCTTGCCGAGATGACCTATGGCGCGGGGAAAAAAGAAAGGGGAACCGTGGTCATGATCACCTTGGGCACGGGCATCGGCAGCGCAGTCTTCATTGGGGGCGTATTGGTTCCCAACACCGAGTTCGGGCACCTGACAATGCGGGGAAAGGATGCCGAGACGATCGCCAGTGCCAAAGCCCGGGAAGTGAATGACTGGAGCTGGAAAAAATGGTCAAAACGGGTGCGGGAGTACCTTCACCTGGTTGATCGCCTGATCAACCCGGACCTGATTATCGTCGGCGGTGGAGTCAGCCAACGGGCGGAGAAGTGGTTGCCCCGGGCCTCCAAGGGCGTGAAGGCAAAGGTCGTCCCGGCCAAGCTTCACAACGAGGCGGGCATCGTCGGGGCCGCGATGGCGGGAGCGAAGGGCGGGTAGGCCACTTTTGATAAAAGCGGCAGCCACTTCCATCGGAAGTGGCCTACCTATTCACTTTAAATACTGATCCACCCCTTTTCCGCACCTGACTTTTTTGGTCCGGAGCGTTTCATCCAAGCGTGCCTGGCTTTTGGGGACATGGTCTCGGTTGAGGAAGGGATGGTGCAGGTGGTAAAGGATGCCGCGACCGTAGACAAATTTGCGAGGTCGGCCGAGATGGTAGAGGCGGGATCCGACGTCCGAATCCTCGCCGAGCCCCCAGCCCTCAAACTCCTCGTCCCACCCGTTGACCTCGAGAAGGTCCTTTTTCCACATCGCCATATTGCAGCCGATGATGCCGCGCTGGCCGGTGTCGCGCTTGATGATAGGGAAAGGGAGGCGAAATCCCTTGGCAGCGCCACTCATTTTTCCTGACAAAAACAACCGAACTCCCGGGACTTTCTGTCCGGGCACAAGCGCGGCGGAGGCGGCTTCGTTGAGATAACAGCGGCGTCCTTGGACCCAAAAACCGGGCTCGGCCAGAGCGGCGTGATCCTCCACGTAGCTGGGGTGGGGAATGCAGTCGGCATCGGTCAGGACGAGATAGTCCCCTTTGGCCTCCGCCAGGCAACGATTGAGGATGATGTTTTTGCGAAAGCCTTTGTCCTCATGCCAGATGTGGCGGGCGGGGCAGGGCAGGGTGGGGAGGAGTCTTGCGATCAGGGCGCGGGTGTCGGGCCCGGAGCCGTCATCCGCGAAGAGAATTTCGCCAGGCGGAACGGTTTGGTTGCGGAACCCGGCCAGGCAGAGCTCCAGCGGACGGAGATGGTTGTAGGTGCTGATGACAACGGTGATGCGGGAGGGAGAAATCATGAGGACAAATCTTTCACCTTTTCCTCGAGGATGGAGAGGTGGGCCTCGGGATCGAGCGGTTTGCCGGTGGCGCGCTGGATCAGATCGCCGGCGAGGTAGCGTCGGCCGTGAGCATGGATATTTTGGCGCAACCATTGGAGCAGGGGATGGTAATCGCGTCGGTCCAGGGAGGCCTGAAGATTCGGCAGATTCCGGTGGGCGGCCTGCCAGAGTTGAGAGCCGGTAAGGTTGCCCAAGGTGTAGGTGGGAAAGTAGCCAAAGCCGCCTAACGACCAATGGATGTCCTGGAG
>RGTE01000120.1 GCA_010025475.1 Verrucomicrobiota bacterium | reverse complement strand
GCGGAAAAAGCTGAATTTGTAGTGCTGAACATCGGAGTCAGGCATAAAGCGAGCCCCAAAGGTAATGTCGGCTTCATTTCTAAAAATAGGCTCCAACAACTTGGGCAGTTCCTCCGGCATGAATTGCAGGTCCGCATCCACCTGAGCCATGACATCGTGAGTCGCCACGGAAATACCAATTTTTATCGCGTGCCCCTTGCCGGTATCTCCGTAATTTTTCAACACCCGGATGTTCGGGTGGTTTTTCGCAATCTCCCTCGCTTTGCTGGCGGTCTGATCTCGACCTCCGTGCACAACAATAACTTCAGCGTCTGGCAGAGTTTTGAGGATCCTTTGTACGCACTCCTGAATGGTGCTCTCCTCATTAAAACAGGAAATGATAACGCTGATTGGTTGATTCATGGAGTAAGCCGTTGTTGGTTATTTCAGTTTTGCATGTTTTTTTGAATACATCCGCCTGTCAAAAATAACCTCGGATCCGGGGGTGCCAAGTTCAACGTGGAGTACGTAATGACCCCGAAAAGCTTTGGCTAGCTGCGCATGTGTTTCAGGAGGAGCCAGAAGCATTAAAAACCCTCCCCCCCCTGCCCCAAGGAGTTTGCCAGCAATCGCGCCATGTTGCTTGGCGATATCGTATAAACGATCGATCTCCAAGTTGGAAACCAATGGAGAAAGGCTTTTTTTAAGACTCCATCCCTCCTCAAGGAGTTTCCCTAATTCATGAATATCCAACTTACCTCTGGCCTCAAAGATTTTGACCGAGGTGTAGGCGAGATCTCTCATTTTTATCAGCGCTTTATGTTGTTGGGTGTTCTTTAGATTCTTACTTTGCTCAATTTCCACGGCTTTTCGTTTTATTTTCGTGAAGATAAGCAAGATGTGTTGTTGCAATAGCTCGAGATTCCCCATTGAAATGGAGATATGGCTCACCTTGGGTTCCGCAGTTCCCGAAAATTCGATGAAATTGAAGCCGCCGAAAGCAGCAGCATATTGATCTTGCAGTCCGACACATTCCTTTAAAACCTCCCGTTCAATATGAACAGCCTCGTTTGCAAGTTGCGAAGGCAAAACCCGTTCTCCGCGGAAAGCATGAAGAGCATGAAGTAAGCCCACAGTGAACGAGGAAGAAGAACCGAGACCCGTAAACGAGGGGAGGTCGGCGGCATAATGTAGTTCAACGTCTCGGGAAAACCCGCAATGCTGCAGACACGCCCTGATTACCGGATGTTGGATATCTTTTACGTCTTTGACTAATTCTCCTTTACTGTATGAAACCCGGATCGCGTAATCAAAAAGCCGAGATGGAAATTCACTGACAATCTGGTGGGAGTAACGATTGATGGTGCTGGAAACCACGGCGCCTCCGTTCTGGGAAAAAAATTCCGGAAAGTCAGTGCCGCCACCGAAAAAGCTGATTCTGAGAGGTGTTCTGGTAATGACCATAATTAAAGTCTAATGAGTATATTTTTTAATGAAGGTTTGAATGGTATTAAGCGTTCTTGGGACTTCTGTTTTCGACTCAAGTTTTTGGATATTTACGTCAACGATTCGAGGCTGATCAGCTCCACCAAGGCATATTTTTCGGCCTGCTAGCTCAGCAATTTTTTCTGGGGTAATCAAACCTTTTCCACAAACGTTAAATATTTCCATATCAATACCCTTTAACCAAAGATCCAAGCAGATTCGGGCAGCGTCATCAGTGCCAAGAAACTGATACCGAGACTCCGGATTTATTCGAAGTTTCATTCCTTGCAGAACGTCGAAAACAGGATTTTTTTTCATCGCCGGGCCGACCATTCCTGCCAGTCGGAAAATTAAATAATGATCACAATGGTATCGAACCAGTTCCTCTGCCATCCATTTATGGAAGCCGTAAGGAGATGTTCTGCACCCTACTGGGCTTGTTTCTTTGGTAGTGTCGGGACTAGTAAGGTTGGCGTAGACATCCACACTTGAGATGTGAATGTGAAGCTGCGTGGGATATCGCTCCAGCACAGCAGCTTTGTGGCCTACGGATTGAGCAAAGTCCTTCCAAGGCGCTTGGTCAGCAATATATTTGCGAGAACTCCCGGCTGCATCAATGACCAGATCCCATTTTTTTCCAGAATGTGAAATAAAGTTGTTGCGCCCAACTTCCTCGGGAAAATGCCCCAAGATCCGCAATTGCCGCACAAAGGCTGATCCCACAAACCCTTGAGCCCCGATCACCGCGATCTTTTTCACTGAAGCTCCCGCAACGTCCCGCGGTTTATCCGGAACCATTCAATAGTCTTCTGAAGGCCATCCAGCAGGCTGGTTTTAGGTCTGAAACCAAGGATTTTGTTCATCCGTTCCACAGAAAACCCCTTATCGAACTGGCCGTCAGGTTTAGTTGAATCCCATACAACCTTTCCTGTAAATCCGGTAAGTTCAGCGATCAATTCGACCAAGTTGCGAATCGAAACCCTTTGGCCCGAGGAAATATTAATTAGGTCCTCCCGATCATAGTTGCGGGCAGCCAAAATCACTGCCTCGCATACATCGCCGATATAAATAAAATCACGCAGCGGTTTCCCGGATCCCCACGCCACCACTTCTGTTTTACCCTGCTCTTTGGCTTCATGGTATTTACGAATCAACGCAGGAATTACATGCGAGCTCTCGAGATCAAAGTTGTCGAAGGGGCCGTAAATATTGCCAGGAACTAAAACAATCGCATGAAGGCCGTATTGGCGACGATAGGCCTTTGCCAGCTCATACCCCATGGCTTTGGCCAACGAGTAGGGAGCGCTCTCTGGTTGCGGGTATCCGCGCCACAACTGCATTTCATCAATTGGAGAAGAAGCTTCGGCCGGATAACTACAACCACCCATGAGCGTGATGTATTTTTGGACCCCGGCCAAATGAGCATGATGGATGACTTCGGCTCCTAAGATTAAATTACGGTAACAAAAATCTGCCGGCTTATCACGATTGGCTAAAATGCCTCCAACATACGCTGCGAGATGAAAGACAACTTCCGGGCGAAGTTCGGAGAACATCCGAGAAACATCCTCTTGCCGTAATAAGTTGTATTCTTGTCGAGTAGGAGCAAATACCTCTGCGCCTGCTTGTTTTAAAAGGGGTATTAAGTTTGAGCCAACGAATCCAGACCCTCCGGTTACTAAAACTCTCTTGCCCGCAAGCTCCATAAAAGATGGTCCTTACTTGTTTTGAAAATTACGGAAAAATGATTCTGCGGCGTCAAGGCTTTCAGGAATTCCGATATCCAAAAAAGGCGCCTCCACAACCTCGACCCGGATAGTTATCCCTGCCGAAAGCCAGCCGGGGATGAGCTCCGTCTCCATGCTTTGGGAAATCTCCTTCACATTCTCATTCAACCAGATGCGGGGCAGGAAATAAATGCCCGCGTTGATCAGGCCAAGGCCTCCAGACTTCTTCTCCTGCAAGGATTTCAACTTTCCATCCATCACCTCCAGCCTTCCGTAACGGCCGGTATCAGCAACCTGTCGCGCAACCAGACACGCCTCCCCATTTTTTTTTGAAGCCATCAGGTGGGGCCAGTCTCCCCCCAGATATGAGTCACCATTCATCACCAACCAATGATTAGGCTGAAGCCCGGACTCCCTGGCTGCGTGAATTGCCCCTCCCCCGGTACCAAGGGGTTTCGTTTCCTGAATCC
>RGTE01000119.1 GCA_010025475.1 Verrucomicrobiota bacterium | reverse complement strand
TTCGGCACCAACGACCTTACCCAAACCTCCCTGGGCATGAGCCGCGACGACGCCGGCTCCTTCCTCCCCCGCTACCAAGAGGAGGAGATCGTCCGCCAGAATCCTTTCGCGGTGCTCGACCAAGGCGGCGTGGGCAAACTGATGGAAACCGCCGTCCGTCTTGGCCGCTCGGTCCGCAAGGACATCAAGCTCGGCATCTGTGGCGAGCACGGCGGGGAACCTGACTCGGTGAAATTCTGTCACCGGCTCGGCCTGAACTACGTCTCCTGCTCCCCCTTCCGCCTCCCGGTAGCACGCCTCGCGGCGGCCCAGGCGGCGCTGAAGGACTAATCCCTTCGGGGTAGTTTAACTCCCCTTACCTTTCGGAAACGTCCCGCTAATAGGCATCCGGCCTTTCCGGTTCGCCTTTCGTTTTACCATCCATCCCTTCATTCTGGTCTTATGCGGGACGACCGGGAAGGAGCGCTCGGCACCTATCTGAGGGAGATCGGGGAAATCCCCCTTCTCACGCGCGCCGATGAGGTTCGCCTTGGAAAAAGGATCCGCCGCGGTGACCGCCGAGCCCGCGAGCAGATGATCCGGGCCAACCTCCGGCTCGTGGTCAAAATCGCGCAGGACTACGCCGGACTTGGTCTCCCCCTCCTCGACCTGATTAGCGAGGGAAATATCGGCCTGATGAAGGCGGTGGAACGCTTCGACCCCAATCGCGGCACCAAGTTCAGCACCTACGGGGCCTGGTGGATCAAACAGGCCGTCCGCCGCGCCTTGGCCAACCAATCGAAAACCATCCGCTTACCGGTCCATCTGGTCGACAAGCTTGCGAAAATGCGCCGCATCGCCATCCAGCTGTCCGATGAGCTGGGGCGAGAACCCACCGACAAGGAACTGGCCTCTGAATTGGGTGTGACCGAGGAGAAGGTAGCCACGTTCCGCCGGATCTCGATGAGGCCGGCTTCCCTCAACGCCCTGGTGGGTGAGGATGCCGACGCCGAATTAGGCGATCTGATCGCCGACGAAACCGCCGCGATGCCGGGACGTTCCCTGGAAAGCCGTAGTCTGGTCAAGGAGCTGCGCAAAGTTCTCCACGTTCTCGACGAACGTGAGCGGGCGATCCTGTCTTTACGGTTCCCGCTTTCGGATGAAACCCCGCCCACCCTCGAGCAGATCGGGAAAAAGTTCAAAGTGACCCGGGAACGCATCCGCCAGATCCAAAACGGCGCCCTCAAAAAACTGCGGGCCGCCCTGGAAACCCGCCCCGAAGCCCGGGATCGCATCGACCCCGAAAAAGAGGAAGACTGATTTTCTCGCCCTGGTTTCGGGTTTTTTGGAGAATTATCCTTCCTTGAAAACCGCCGCCCTTCGCAGCAGTCGGGACCGCCTTTCCGCCGCGGTCAAAACCCTCCAAAACGCCCGCCGGGCGGGAGAGGCCACTTATCTGACGGATGGCATCTACCGCGATGGCCAGCTCTTCCGCTTTGCCTGTTCCGACCTCAACGAACGTTACGCCCGGCGTCGGATTGATCTGGTGGTCGCCTACGACTCCACCTCCCTGTCCCTCGCCGCACCCTTGGCCTATTTTGTGGGAACCGGTTTGGCGGTCCTTCAGCCCTCCGCCCGTGGGCCGATCCTGGATCTCCAGTCCATCCCGGTCGGCTGCCGGACTTTGTTGGTCGCGGACCTGCTCGACCGTGGCACCCAGCTCGCTTCCGGCGTGGCCTTATTGAAGCAGGGCAAGGGTGAACTGGTCGAAATCGTCACATTACTTGAAATCACTTCCTCCGAGGGCGCGAAAACCCTTTCCCCGGTCCCTACTTATTCCGTTTGTAAAATCGGGTAAAGTCCCCGCCTTCCCGCTTGCCTTTACCCGTCTCTCTTTCTCAAATCAGCCACCGATGAAACCCCAGACTTACTGGAAATCGAAGTTGCCCATGGTCGAGAAGGCCTTGGATCGCTTAATCCCCAGGAACGGCCATCCGCGGCTGATTCACGAGGCCATGCGCTACAGCCTCTTGGCCGGCGGAAAACGCCTCCGACCGATCCTTTGCCTCGCCGCGGCACGGGCCGCAGGCGGTCGGGAGACGAACGCTCTGCCCGGGGCCTGCGCCGTCGAATGTATCCACACCTACTCTCTGATCCACGATGACCTCCCGTGTATGGACGATGACGATTTCCGCCGCGGCCGCCCGACCAACCACAAGGTCTATGGGGAGGCCGTGGCGGTGTTGGCGGGCGACGGCCTGCTGACGGAGGCTTTTGCCTCCGTGGCCCGAATCAAACCCAACCGGCGCTACTCCGCCGCCGATTTCGTGGCGGAACTTGCCCACGCCTCCGGGAGTCTGGGTCTGATTGCCGGACAAGTCCTCGATTTGGATTCGGAAAAGAAGCGCATCCCATTGAAAAAACTCGTCGAGATTCATCGCGCAAAAACCGGTGCCCTCATCACCACTTCCCTCCGGCTCGGTGCGATGTCCGCCGGGGCGGATGCCCGCACCCTGTCCCACCTGACCCGGTTCGGCCGGGCCCTGGGCCTGGCCTTTCAGGTGATCGACGACATTCTTGATATTGTTTCCACCAAGGAGAAGCTCGGGAAAAGCATTGGCAAGGACCAATCCTCCGGCAAAGCCACTTATCCTCGGTTGCTTGGCCTGGAGGGCGCCCGGCACGAGGCCGACCGCCTGACCCGCGCCGCCCGTTCAGCCCTTCGCCCGCTCGGAACCCGTGCCCACGCCCTCCTCGCGATCGCCGACGCGCTCCTGCGCCGCGATCACTAGCGCCCGGCGCAACCGGATCGCTTCCTCCACCTCCTCCGCCGCCCTTTCCGCCGCGCCCGGACCGCCGAGCTTGGCGGCCACCTCCCGGATCCGGCGGGCCATCTTTTCCGTTCCCCTAGGGTTGCGCAAAATTTGCAGCGTGGCCGTGGTCAGCCGCTCAGGGCTCGCCGCACCCTGCAGAAACTCCGGCACCACCTTCTCCCCCGCCAACACATTCACCATCGAAAGGTAGGGAAGCTTAACCAGCAGCCGTCCCAGCAAATAGGTAAACCAGGAAGTCTTGTAGATGACCAGCATCGGCAGCCCCGCCATCGCGCACTCGAGGGTGGCGGTGCCCGATGCGACGATTGCCATGGTACAGCGGTTCAAGAGCGTCAGGGACTGTCCGGAGACGATGTCGAGGCTCACTCCGCTGGTTGGAAGCCTGACCCACGCCTCTTCCAGTTGTTGCCGCATCTCCGGACCCGTGGCCAACGTCACAAAACGCACGTTTCGATGCTCCCGGACGATCCGGCTGGCCGTCTCCAACAACAGGGGCCAATGCCTGGCAATCTCCTTCGGCCGGCTGCCCGGCAACAGGGCAATGCATGGCACCTCGGTTGAAACCGGGCCGGAGCTCTGGTCGATCCAACGATCCGCCAAAGGATGGCCGACCCACTTCACTTTCAGATTCGGCGCCTGACGCGCAAACCACTCCACCTCGAACGGGAAAATCACCAACAACCTTTCCAGGATCCGTTCCATGGTCCGCGCCCGACCCGCTTTCCATGCCCAAACCTGCGGACTCACATAATAGACCACGGCGGGCGGTGGATTTTCACGGTGGAGAGCTTTGGCCAGCCGCAGGTTGAAGCCCGGATAGTCCACCAGGATCACCACGTCGGGCTTGAGCCGCAGAATCTCCGCCTTCACCTGCCGGAAAAA
>RGTE01000118.1 GCA_010025475.1 Verrucomicrobiota bacterium | reverse complement strand
TAGACACGAGGGTTCGATTCCCTCCAGCCGCACCATCTCTCTGTGGGAGAGTGATTTACGATGCAAAAAAACGCAAAAAATGTGCGTTTTACAACGTTTTTTTACAACACACTCGCGCCAAAATAATCGAACCAGGGGTTCGATTCCCTTCACCCGCTTACCTCTTAGATGCTGATAGAATGAGCTTCTACAGCCGATCAGAAATCAGTGTAACCCAGAATGTAACTTTTTTCTGAAAGCCCCCTCCCCAAGTGGGATTGCCTTTGGAGGGTGGGAGAGGTAGATGAGGGAGAGGCAATATTTCAGATTTCAACCAGAGCCGTAGTTGCTTGAACGATGATAAAGAATTTTAAGTCCGATGCAGCCTTGTAACCCTTAGGTGTCATTTCACTCATATGGATATTACGAGAGGTTTCCAGATTGAGCAGCCAGACCTTTTCATACCTTGGAAAGTTTCAGAGACAGAGCTGCAACAGCTTTTCTTAAAACAGCCGCTGCGTCATGTCACTCACGGCTATTTCACCACGAATTGCACTTCTCTCGGTGGGTTGTCGCACGAGTTGGGTTTTCACTTCCACCCACGAAGAGGTGGAGTTCTCATTGAGTTGGAGTTTTTCCGCACATCATACGCAGATCAGGCTGCATCGTATCAGGAGTTTCAGCGACATTTGGAGCAGACATTCGGACAGCCCACGACCACAACGGCAGGTTCAGAGGGTTTTTCATCACACACTTGGCAGCTTACCGGTGCAGAGATCGCACACTTTGTTTACGACCGATTTGGGCTTGAGGAGCATGTGAGAATAAAGAAACGGTGAAAACCGAACCAAGCGTTTCAGCCAACATCCTCCGTCCCATTCAGAATCTCTTCCGAATCCCTTCTTGGATTGCCTTTGGAGGGTGGGAGAGGTAGGTGAGGAGAATATGAGACAGATACCAATCTTAGAACCAGATGGTTCAGAGCCGCTTGCAATCTGCCGTTCTTATCGCTCATGGATGATCGATCAATACAAAGATGATGCGATGGCAGCACTTTGGTACTACTCCGATGAGCCGCCCGTATCAGACAGAGATTTAGAAGCCGACCAGAAAGCAAAATCTCATATCAGGACATGTCCGATGTGTCGTGCTTGGATTCACTCCGCTATACCAGATAATGTGATGAGGAGGCAGCAGAGACTATCTCGCTACTGTTGTGCAGGGATGTTCGTATCAACTGAAGAATACGAGCGATATGGCAGGGTGAGAATTTTTTTTGAACTATTTAGAGGAGAAGACCCTTGCTGGTTTATTGATGGAATAAGAACCATTATTTCCTACTGCCCGTGGTGTGGGAAAAAGCTGCCAGCAAAACCATTTATCGAAGAATAAAAACACCAGCACCCTTCCGAATCCCTTCTTGGATTGCCTTTGGGTGGTGGGAGAGGTAGGTGGCTATGATTCAGACTTCCACCATGTCGGCTCTGGACTCCATCACGATGGATGGAAGGATTTTTGGCTGAAGTATCGGGATAACAAAGGTGATATCGTATTTAGGACGACTGGCTTTAGGCACGACACCGAGGACGGGCGAAAAAAGGCGAATGAGTTAAAACATGCTATTGCCCTCAAAGAGCTATCCAGAGGAGGTCAGGTGCAGACAGAAGGGTGGGTATGGGTTCAAAAGGCTCTAAGCCCTTCATTCAGGACAGAGGCAAGCAAACAAAGAACCCTTGGCAGATGGGACATCATAGAGTCCTTTCTTTTGGAAAAGGGGATTCACAGACCTTCTGAAGTAACCCCTGAGACAACCTCGGATTACATGGAATGGCGAACAACCAAAAAGAGAAGGTCGGGCAAAACGACTGCCAGAAATACAGCTATTTATGAGGTTGGCCTTTTTAAGCGAATTATGGATTACGCCGTTGAAAGGAAGTACGTTCAGACAAACCCGCTCGGCAAAATTCGTCTGGTCAAAAGCCCAACCAAACCAAAACCTGCATTAACTGATAGCGAGATTTCCACAATACGATTGGCTCTTGGGGGCAAACCCGATTGGATGAAGGTGGCATTCGAGATTGCCCTAGCTACGGGTTGTCGTCTTCGAGAAACAAGTATTCCTCTCGATTGCATTAACTTTGACCAAGGAACGATCACGTTTCCATCTCCCAAAGGTGGACCAGAAAAGGCCTTTACGATTCCAATGCCAACTGCAATCAGGGGTTTATTGGAAAGCCTGAAAGGCAGGCGAACAACATGCGATATCCCTAGAATGGCCAGCAAGCAGTTTGGGCGGGATTTCTTACATCGGGAGTTGGGAATGTCGCATCTTTGCTTTCACTGCCTTCGAGTAACAAAAATCACTCGCATGATGCTAGAACGAGTGCCGCTTTCGATGGCAATGCGGCTGGTGAATCATTCGAATGAGCTGATTCATCGGATTTATCAGCGCCATTCGGTTGATGACCTAATTCAATACCGCGATTCAGGCGCTGTTTACGCCAATCAAGGAAGTCCGAGATAAAAATCGAACCTTCTAGGATCGGAAATCCAGGCATCTTGGTCCATTTGCGAACACGCCTAGAGCCGACCCCTAGGTGTTTGGCTAAAGCGGCCACGGAGAGTGGCCGTTCAAGGGTTGAGGTATGGTTTTGTCTCATTTCTAGACGGATAAAGGCGCAAACGGATCTTCCTAGCCCTATTTGATCCCAAGCGACGCATAGCTACGTCACTGCTACCACTGCTACTTTCGGTTTGCATCGTTTGGACGGCTACAGAGTGAATGGGACGAGAAATGTAGAGAAAATGCCAAAAAGTACTCTTTATTAGACACGAGGGTTCGATTCCCTCCAGCCGCACAATTTTTAAATGTAACCAGTTTAGTCCCGATTGGCGCCCTTCGCTTGCGGTTTGTGCTTCAAGGTGAGGGGGTAGATAAAAGAGAAATGGGAGCTAGCTTGATTATCATGGATGGAAAAGGGGTGTGTGCGGCTATGGTCGGGGTCTGGCTTTGGCTATGCCCAAGCTCGCAGGCGGGGGTGAGGCGGGATGACGTGGCGGACTCAGAGTTCCTGAGCTTGGCGGCGAGCGCTCTGTACCAATCGGTGGGCAAGTTCACCTATTCCGTGGGGTCCAACTCCTATGTCGCCTCCGGGGTGCTGATCTCGCCGGAGTGGGTGTTGACGGCCGCGCATGTGACCGGGGGCAACAATTTTTTGGGAGGGGGCATCAGCAGCATGATGTTCAGCCTGAATAGCGGGGGCAGCGTGCTCTCGTTCGCCGCGGCGGAGTGGATGACCCATCCGGGTTGGTTCGCCAGCGGGGGTGATCTTTTGGCCGGGGACGACATTGGCCTGGTGCGCTTGACCACGAGCGTGACGACGATCCAGGCGGCCTCCCTCTTTTTGCAGGATACCCTGCAGATCCAACCGGGCACGATCGTGGGCTACGGGGCAACCGGAACGGGGTTGACCGGATATCAAGGGGGTACGTCTGGCGCCAAACGGGCGGGGCAGAACATGATTGACGCCCAAGGAGACGGAAAAACGATCTCTTCCAACCTTCTGTTTGTGGATTTTGACCGACCGGGGGTTCCCGGCGAGAGCACGACCGGGAGCGAGACGCCGCTGGCTCTGGAATATCTGGCTGCGCCGGGGGACAGCGGGGGCGGGCTATTTGTCACGCAAGACAACCTGACATTCCTGGTGGGGGTGACCTCGTTTA
>RGTE01000117.1 GCA_010025475.1 Verrucomicrobiota bacterium | reverse complement strand
ACAACCTCGCCGAGACGGATTATGTGTGCGACTACATCCGCAAGGGCGGCAACCGGGAGGAGTTCCTGAAGAAATTTGCGGGGGCCCATTCGCCGGGGTTTGATCCTGACCAGCATCTGCAGGCCGTGGGCGTGGCCAACCAGACGACGATGATGCGTGGGGAAACCGAAGAGGTGCAGCGCCGCATCAAAAAGGCGATTGAGGACCGATACGGCGCCCCCAAGCTGGGAGACCATTTCCGTTTCTTTGACACCATCTGTGGCGCCACCCAGGAACGGCAGGATGCCTTACGGGACCTGCTCGTGAACAAAATGGATCTGCTCATCGTGGTGGGCGGCTATAACAGCAGTAACACGAGCCATCTGGCCGAAATGGGCGAGGCGAAACTGCCCACCTATTTCATCCGTAATTGCACCAAGATGATCTCGCCCGAAGAGATCGAGCATTACGACCAGCACGCCCACAAGGAAAAGATAACCAAGAATTGGCTGCCGTCCGGCAAGGTGACGGTGGGGGTGACGGCGGGGGCCTCCTGCCCGAACAACGTGATTGAGGAGACGATTGCGAAGCTGTTTCAATTCCGCGGTGTAGACGTAAAGTGTCTGGTTCCATTAGTTGGTTAGGCTGAAAATCAGCAAAGTATTTAATTGTTAGAAAGTTACGACAGAGATTATTTATTTTGTATTAAATAATTAACTTTATATTGTTTCATGCGTGAAAACAATTTCACGTTATTTTGGATGTTTGGGACTCGTCTTGTTTTCCTGTTCAACTGGCAAAACTCAGGACCTGGGTACGAGGCAGTCTATTGAAGCCTCCGATTTTTATGTTTTTACCGAAGCAGGAGGTCAGTACATCCCAAGCATTCAATTTAATAATTCAAGCGTAGTTGGAATTCCGATTAACTTGACCTCAGGCGCCTTTAGTTATTCAGGGAATTATTCGGCAAACATTACCGATCCGGTGATGAAGCCAGGAATTGGGTATGATTTTGTTTTGGGATTTGGATATCAAATCAACAAAAATCTCGGAATCGAAATCGAGGTCGGTTATGGATCTGCCTCTTTGGGGTCGACCGGTTTTTCCGTAAATTCTTCGAGCTCTGGAACAGTCAGCGCTGGCGGGATCCCGATTGGCAGCGCGCAAACCACGGGATCTGGCACAGGGTCATTCACGGGTTCCTCAATGTCCCTCACCACCATTCCCATCTTGGTCGGTCTTTCCGTTCAGGAAAGATCGGAAAGGTTTCAGCCTCTTGCTTCCTTAGGAATTGGGGTCTGTCCCAGTGTCATTAAGGCTGATAATCTTTCTCTAAGTTGGACCGACTCTGGAACAATTACTTCCTCGGGTGGTTCCTCCTCCTATTCCGGGGCATATTTTTCGGGTTCCCCCGGTTCCATTACAACCCAGACCGCCTACCCATTCGCGTTTAAAGGCAAGGTAGGCTTCGATTATGCTTTTTCGAGCATCGGCTCAATCGGGGTTCGGGCATGGGCCATGGGCTTGGTAAACTCCAATTTTGGAAGCGATCTTCAAGCCGACCTATATGGTGCGATTGGTCTGAATGCAGTCCTTAAATTCCGCTTTTGATAGATCGAGAATCCTTCTGCTGGATTGCCGTGATTAGGCTAGGAACCAAGTCTCCAAAACTTCCATTCGTAAAGACCGCTACAACATCGCCGGATTTCAGACGCGGAAGCAGATCTTTCATGATGGCTTCGCTGTCCGGAAGGAAGTGGGCTTCCTTGCCGGCGGTTTTGATATCCGAGGCGATTTTGGCGGGATCGAGCCTGGTGATGGGGTCAAGCTGGTCCTTCCGGGCGATTTCGGCGATGTAGACGCCGTCGGCGGCGGAGAGGGATTGAGCCAGTTCCTTCTGAAAGATGCCTCTCCGGGTGGTGTTGGAGCGGGGCTCGAAAAGGGCCCACAGTCGGCGTCCAGGATAGCGGCCCCGGAGCGCGGCGATGGATTCCCGGAGGGCGGAGGGGTGGTGACCGAAGTCGTCCACCAAGGTGATTCCGCCGGCCTCGGCCCGGACCTCGAGACGGCGCCGAACTCCTCGAAATTCCGGCAGGATGGCCGCCAGTTGATCGAGCGGTAGTCCGAGGGTGTGGGCGGCGGACAAGGCCATGGAGGCGTTGTGGACATTGTGGCGGCCGGCCAGCCGGAGGTGAAACTTCTGGCCGTGAAGGGTGAAGTCGCTGCCCTCCGGACCGCTGTTCTGGATGAGGTAGCGGGCGGCCGCCTGGGGCCCGGCCCCTACCTCGAGGATTTCGCAAGGGGCGTCCTTGGCCACTTCCACGGCGCGAGGGTCGTCCGCATTGATGAGAGCGAGGCCGTTCTTGGGGACCACGTTGAGGAGTTGGCGGAACGATTTCTGGATCGCGGCCAGATCCGGGTAGATATCGGCGTGGTCGAATTCGACATTGTTGAGGATGACGAGTTCGGGAAGGTAGTGAAGGAACTTGCTGCGCTTGTCGGCGAAGGAGGTGTCGTACTCGTCCCCTTCCAGGACCCAAAACGGACCCTTGCCGTGATGACAACCCCCGGGAAGATCGACCGGAACTCCGCCGATGAACCAGCTGGGCTGCAGACCGCCTTTCTCCATGAGAAAGGCCAGCATGGTGGATGTGGTGGTTTTGCCGTGGGTGCCGGTGACGACGAAGTTGCGGGAGCGATAGAGGAACCAACCGCGGAGGAGCTCCGGTAGGGAGACGAAGGGGATCCGGTGGGTGAGGATGGCTTCCAGCTCCGGGTTGCCGCGGGAGACGACGTTTCCGACCACGGCGAGATCGGGTTTTGGGGACAGGTTCTCTTCCTTGTAGCCCTCGTGAAAGACGATGCCTCGCTCGCGGAGAAAGTCGGACATGGGCGGGTAGACGGCTTGGTCGGATCCGGTGATCTGGAGTCCGATCTCCCGGAACATGGCGGCGACGGTGCCCATGCCGGTGCCGGCGATGCCGAGGAAATGGAGATGCTTAAGCTTGGCGCGGTCGAGCATGGACAAACTCTCGGATGGCGGAGAAGGGCGGGTCAGTCGAGCCGAAAACCTAGAATCGAAGAACAAAATCGGCCGTTTGGGCCAGTTTTTCCAGATGAGGGACCTGCACGGTCCTCGGAGCGCCAGGGGGCAGGGTGGTGTTGCTTGGAACCAGGATCCGACTGGTGGGGGAAGCGAGGGAGTCCCAGGTTTGGGGTGATCCGCTGAATTCGGGTTGCAACAAAAGAAGGCCACCCTCTTCAAGAATCAGATCCACCTGGAGGCGGCCGGTGCCGGCGAGACCAGCGGCCAATCGGATGGCCTCCTCGGCCAGACGGCGTTTCGACCCGGGGGCTGACCTGCAGACGATCACGACTTTTTTCATGTGACGTTGAAGGAACGAAAAGAGGCAGAACGTTCGATCAGTTCCGCAAGGAGGCCTGGTCCCCCCAAGGTGGCTTGGTCTGCACCAGACCTTCCAAAGGTTTCGGCGGCACGCGGACAGCAGAAAAGATGTAGTCCTTTTTGGACAAGATCCGGGCGGCGGGGATCCTTGAGGGCGGTCGCTCCCTCGTGAAAGAAATAAGCCAAGACTGAGTTTCCAGACTGCAGGGCGGAGGCTGTTTCGGACCAGAATTCCTCGGAGGCGGGAGATCCCGCGGGGGCGGAGAGGAAGTGGAGGACGTTCATCACGGACGCCTCGGCGAGGCGTCCCTACCGAACATCAGATCACGCCGGCGCGCTT
>RGTE01000116.1 GCA_010025475.1 Verrucomicrobiota bacterium | reverse complement strand
TGGGTTGAATTTGGCAGGTTGCCCTTTCGCCGGTCCGCCCGCAATCCGCTCTTTCACCCAGTCCAACATCTTTTGAGCCTCGGCGTAGGTTTCCGGATCGTGGATGTCGCTCCCCTTTTGCAGGGAGAGCACTTTTTCAAAGGCCTTCCTGGCCCCCTCGTAATCGCCTTTCCGGGCCAGATGATTGCCGTAGGTCAAATTCGGATACTTGGCATGGGGCCGCATTTCCAGCCCCCGAAGATACAATGGTTCCGCCTCCCCAAACTTCCCCTGCAAATCGAGCACCGTGGCCCGACGGATGTACATCGTGTCATCCTTGGGGCTCCGCTTTTCCCCCTCGGCATACCAAAAAACCGACTGATCCCCCAACCGCCGGATCTCTTCCGCCGAAACCTTCCCTGGGGCTGATCCGAACTGCGCCTCGATCAGCTTGAGCCGGTACGCGTCCCCCAAAAGCGCCGCCAACTCCGGGGATCGGGGATCCCATCGGTTGGCCCGTTCTCCCCGCTCCGCCAATTCCGCCTCCGCCAACCGGGCCACCTCCTCCGGTTTCAGCGGCAGGGTTTGCCAGGCCGCCCAGGTCCGCCATCCCGTCCCGCCGGTCCATCCCGCGATTCCGAAGGCAATCAACAGAAACACCACATTGCCGGACACCGCCCACCGCCATGACCGCTCGCTCCACGTCGTCGCCGTGGCCAACCCCAACAAAAGAAAACAGGAAATCGCCGTGGCCGGGATGTGGAAATTGAAATCCACAAAGGCGTGGACCAGCATCGCCGCGCAGATTCCCCAGCCCAGCCCGATCAAAGCATCGGTTTTTGGCCCGCTGTGCCGGCTCCGCGCCCGCCTGAAAAACACCGCCATCACCCCGAGCCAGAAAAGGGCCACGAGGGAAAAACCCACCCACCCGTAGTCGCTGAGGGTGTTCACATAATCGTTGTGGGTCCACTTGGCCCGGGTCTGGTAATCGATCGCCGCCACGTGGAAATGCTCGAGGTCGAAGCTCGCCGGTCCGGTGCCAACCACCGGTGAGCTCTGCCAGATCTTGATGCCGTCCTGCGCCAGTTTGATCCGGAAATTTCCCTCGCCGGAAAAAAGACGTTCCAGACCCTCCCCTTTGCCGATCACCCTGACCCATCGCTCCGCGATGGGCGCGTCCCCCCGGGCGAAGTGGAACCCCGCCCAGAAAAAGCCCCCCGCCAGTCCCAACACCGCGATCCGCCCCAGCCAGTTCAACGGCCCCCGCCGAAGCCAGCGGGAAAACCATACCGCGTTGGCGGCCACAAAGGAGATCCAGCTCCCCCGCGAGATGGAAAAAAACGTGGCCGAAGCCAAGGCCAGGGCCGCCCAACCGGCCGCCACCCGCACCGGCCACAACATCCCCGGCCAGGTCAACAGGGTGAGCGCCACCAGGCCGGCCTGCACGGTGTGGTTCCCGAAATTGTTGGGACAACCAAACGTGCCCGACATTCGCTCCGCATATCCCTCCACCCGGACGTCTTCGGGGAACCCGAAAACCGCCACCGGCCCAATCTTGTATTCAAACACCCGGAAATGGGCAAAGCCGTACCCCACGCTGATCAGCGCCGCCACCAGGAAAGCCCCCAAAAGCCACGGCACCATCTTTCTGCCGGGCAGCTGGTGCCGCGCCGTCAGGAACACCGCCCCGTAGACCGAGGCCCACAGCCACTCCAACCGTGCATGGTACTCGTCCGGCGCATAGCCCCACGTGGCCCAGGCGGCGTATGCGAGAAAGAGAAAGACCGGCAGATCCACCAGATCCACCGACCGCTTTTTTTGAATGATTCCCGCCACGGCCTGCAGCCCCAGCAAGAGCCACAACCCTGCTCCCAATAGATACGCCGGCCCGGCCACCACATTCCGGGCACCACCGAAGTAAAGCGTCGTCAGAAACACCAAACCAAAGACAAGGCTCCAGGAGATTGTGGCCACGACCTTGGCGAACCGGCCGGCCGGCAGATCGGGCCCACGGGGGGCGGGAAGGGGATCGCTCAGGACTTGGCCGGACGCCGCGGACGGACCCGGATCCGCTTCAGCCGGGCAGGTCCCTCGGGGCTGACCGTCTCCACCTTGGGATCATCCTTGAAAGCCTGGTGGATGATCCGGCGTTCATACGCATTCATCGGGGGCAGTTCCACCGTCTCGCCGGCGCGGGCCCGCTCGACGAACTCCTTGATCTCGTCCAACAGCGCCGCCTCCTGCTCCCTTCGGAAATTTTCCACGTCCACGATCACCCGCGGGGGTGGCTCATCTCCCCGGGCGAGCATCCGGTTCAACAAAAACTGCAGGTCGTCCAACACCTCCCCTTCCCGCCCGATCAACCGCGAGGGGTTTTGCATCCGCACATGGAGCACCGAGTCCTCGCCCCGTTTCTCCTCCTCCAGGGTGAAGGCGAAGCCCAGGTGCCCGAGCATGTTCTCGAGCGTCTCCCGCGCCCCGGCCGGCACCGCCCCACTCATCGCCGCCCCCACATCCCGCCCTTCCAGCGGCCCCGTTTCACGAGGTCGGCCGGGTGGACAACCTTCTCCAGCTTCGGCATGGGCTGCCGGAGGTTGTAGTAGAGCTGGCCGATGGAGAGGATGTTTTGCACGGTCCAGTACAGGGATAGCGCAGCGCTGAAGTTATAGCAAAACACCAGCATGAGGATCGGCATGAACTTCATCATCTTCGCCCCGGGATTGTCCACCCCCTGGGGCTGGGGCGTGATGTGCATGCTCCAGACCATGAACGCCGTCATGATCAGCGGCATCGGGTTGATCGGCAGGCCCAGCCCGGGAATCACAAACACCGTGTCCGGCCGGGACAAATCGCGGATCCAGAGGAAGCTCTCCCCGCGCAGCTCCACCGAGCTGAGCAGCATGTAGTAAAACCCGAGGAACACCGGCATCTGGATCAGAAGCGGGAGACAGCCGCCCAGCGGATTCACCCCGTAATCCTTGTACAGCTTCATCATCTCCGTGTTCAGCTTGGTGGGATCCTCCTTGTACTTCTCCTGCAGCTCCTTGAGCTTCGGCGACAGTACCTGCATTTTTTTCATGCTCTGGTTGGCCTTGGCCTGCGGGATCCAGAGCACCGCCTTGATCAGGATGGTGAGGATGACAATCGTCCAGCCGTAGTTCCCCACCCACTTGTGGATCCAGTTCATCACGGAGAGCAGTGGACGGCTCACCCAGCCCATCCAGCCGAACTCCATCACATAATCCTCATGCTCCGGCAGGCCGCGGAGCCGCCAATCCTCCTTCGGCCCCGCATACAGTGTGAATGAGCGGGTCACCTGCCCGGAGGGCGGCAGATCGATCCCAGGCATCTTCAACCAGGTCTCCACCGCCAACACCTTGGAGGGGCTGTCGGCCATCGTTTCGCCGGAAAGCTCCACCTTCCTCGCCTCCGCCCCGGTGGCGGGATCCCCCTTTACCGTCAGCACCATCGCAAAAAACTGGCTCTTCGCGGCGATCCAGCGGATCTGCCGGTCGTCCCGGCTCGCCACCTTCTCCTTTCCTTGCTGCGGGAAGAGAAAAAGAAAATGGGACGGCAGGAACTCCGGCAATTTGTGCGTGGTGTAACTCAGGTCCGTGGTGAACCAACCCGTCCCCACGTAAGGCTGCTCATATTGGCGAAGATGAATCGGGGATCCCACGCCGCCGGCCAAGGCATAGGCGGGCAGCGCAAACGGTGCACCGCCCTTGTTCTCCACCTGCTGGTCGACGGTGAGAAGATAATCTCCGCCGAGTCGGAAGGTTCGCCGGACCACCACCGA
>RGTE01000115.1 GCA_010025475.1 Verrucomicrobiota bacterium | reverse complement strand
GCGCGAGGGCCGCCTGGCCGCGGCCGGCGGTGGTGCACACGATCCGCGTGCCGGGCAGGTCGCGGGCGACCTCGAGCGCGTGGGCCTCGGCGGGGCGGGGTGGAGGGGTTGCCCCCAAACCCAGAATTCCATCGATGACTAGGCGTGGTCCTTCGGCTTGTAGAAAGAGCGTGGGCTTGCGAGGCCAAACCAGCGCTTTTTTCCAGAGTTTGGGTTTGACCCGAGGATCCGGGTGAATTCGTCGGCCCGGAGAGCGGGAAAGAAGAAACTCAACATCCCATCCGAGTTCCTTGAGTTCGATTCCAAGAAGAGCTGCATCATCGCCGTTATGGCCGGGGCCAACGAGAACAAGAGCCACCCCCGGTTTGAAGAGAAAAGGGCGCAGCTCCCGGAGGGCGCCGTCAATCGCTTGCCGCATCAAATCTTTCAACCGGGCTCCGGCTTGGAGACTTTTTTCCTCCCAAGTCCGGGCGAGAAGGGGAGGGAGGACGATCATGAGCCGAGCAGCGCGACGGTGGCCGCCGAGTGGTTGCGGGTATGGGTGAGGGTGACGAGGGTGCGGGTGACCCCGCGAATGCGGGCGAGATCTTCACCGGCTTGGTGAAAGCGGAGAAAAGGCTGGCCGGTGGATTGCCGGCCGATTTCCATTCCAAGCCAAGGGAGGGTGGCCCCGATTCCCGTGCCAAAAGCCTTGGCGGTGGCTTCCTTGGTGGTGGGGTTGAAATGAACCTGGTCGGCCATGAGCACATCCCCTCCGTAAGTCACCGTGACGTTATCTTCGGCGTAATAAATCCCGCCCTCATATCGGTTGGCGCCATCTGAAGTAATCTGCAGGGGTGGTTCCACCGATTCAGGTGGCTCTGACGTTTGGGCCCGAAGTAAAGCGGATCCAAAGGTCCCTGAGACCAAGACGCACAAAAAAGCCGCCCATGAAGTGTTTATTTTCATGATATTACGTAAAAAGTGCTAGCAATCCTATCAGCTTTGCCCAGAGAAAACATTCCCAAAACGAAAGCAGATCCAATTCTATTTCAAGTACATGATTGTCAGTTAGTTGCGACTCCAGTCGAGCATTCTTTCGATTGGGATCCTAGCCTTGTCGATGACTTCGGGAGTCATGACCACCTCGGGGGCAAGTTTCTCCAAGGCGGATGCGGCTTTTTCCAATGTGTTCATCTTCATGTAGCGGCACTCCGCACAAGCACAGTGATCGGTCGGCCCCGGGATGAAATTCTTGTCCGGAAGTTCGCGCCTAAGCCGATGCAACATCCCCTCTTCCGTCACCACGATGAAAGACTTGGCCGGATTGTCCCGACAGAAGGAAACCATCTTTTCCGTGGAGCAAACCTCATCGGCCAAGGCCCGTACCGCGCGAGTGCACTCTGGATGAGCGACCACCGGTGCCTCCGGATGCTCTTTTCGGATGTGATCAATGGAGGATGCCGTGAATTCCATATGGACATAGCAGTCCCCGTCCCACAGGCGCATTTTGCGCCCGGTCTTTTGCATGACCCAGTCTCCCAGGTTTCGGTCCGGTAAAAAAAGAATTTCCCGGTCTGCCGGCACCCGATTCACAATTTTCTCCGCGTTGCCCGAGGTGCAGATGACGTCGCTTTGGGCTTTCACCGCCGCGGTGCAATTCACATAGGACACCACATAAAGCCCGGGATTCTGCATCAGGTAAGCCGCCAACTTGTCTGCCGGACAGGAATCGGCCAAGGAACAACCGGCATTCAAATCCGGCATCAAAACCTTTTTGGAAGGATTCACGATCTTGGCCGTCTCCGCCATGAAATGAACCCCGCAAAACAGGATCACCTCCCCTTTCGCCTTCTGGGCGGCGTAGCTAAGCCCCAGGGAGTCCCCCACATAGTCCGCCACTTCCTGGATTTCCCGCCTCTGATAATTATGGGCCAAGACCACCGCGTTGCGTTTCTTTTTCCAATCCAAAAACTTTTCCTGAAGAGGGCTCACGCAAGGATTGTGGACTCTTTTTTCCCTGCGGACAAACCTCTCCGGTTTTGGAATGACAAACGATGAAATTCCGTCTTAATAGGAGCTATGGATGAAGCTCACACCGGCCTAGGTTTGATTTTCTTGCTTCTAGCCTTTGTGGTTTGCGGCGGGATCGTGATCTGGCTGATTATTTCCGAAGGCATCCGTCATACCCGGACAACCGGCGGGGACTCTACCGGCTCCCCCTACTCACACTAAATCAGGGCAACAAGTTTACCCGGACGAAGCAGCTGGGTGCGTCGGCTGCCATTGCCGTCTGAACCTGATATTTCTTCCCCGCCACCGAGGGCCAGGAAATCGTCAGATTCGTCCCGCTCCGGGTCATCTCCCCAACCTTGAAAGTGGACCCCGCATTTTTCGGATCCGTTCCCAAAGCGTACTCCTGAGCGTTGGTGAAGCCGTCTCCGTCCGGATCCGCCAAAGCAAAACGGTTGCCTTCTGGAATCCCATAACCCATCCACCAGTTGTCAGGAATGCCGTCCGTGGTCGGGATGTAGGTCAACGTCGCCGCAGAGACAGAGTTCGATCCGGACTCTTGGAGGGACCGGGTATGGGTCATGGCTCCAAAGTAAACGTTATTGGCGTTTGATGCGTACTTGTTTTCCAAAATCAAACGGGAAATGGCTCCACCGGCTGAGGCCAAAGTCCCATTCAGATTGGTGGCACCATTGGAAAATGTGTAAGTATTACTAGAGTTGAGGGTTAGCGTCAGGGTTAGACCACTGCTCGTATAGCCCCACCCGCTATCTCGTGCCGTGGTGACATCACTGATGCGGTAATTGCTTTGCCCACCCACAAAGTAGAAGCGGAATTTTAAGTTGCCCGAGGAGTCCGCCAAGTAGAAGCCCACCTCCCCAGGGGGGACAATTGCATTATTATCAAACTGCAGCGTAAAAGTATCCCCCGCAGCCATTGGTGTGTTGAAATTTCGCCAAGCGGTTGAGATTCCCCCAGGATTCGCCCACAAGCCGAATCCTTTGGACGAACCGACATTCATGTCAGCATTGCCGGTGGCAAGAAAAGTCCCAGCTGAGCCAGAATTAGTCAGATTCCAGGAGCCAAAGCCATTTCCCCCAGTACTTCCAGTAGACCAAGAACTATAGTTGGTGGGGCTGTCCGAAAATATTTGAGTGGGAGAGCCGTTGTAGGATCCGATAAAACTTACGTTGTTGAAACCTGCCCCCAGAGGAATCATGGTGCTCCACTCCCAACCATTGGTCACATTTCCGCCAGGAAACACCACCGAGCCGGTGGCCCCAGTACCGGAGTTTGACCAGGTCAATCCATTGGTAAAGGCCGAGCCGGCCCGACCCCGGAACAGAAACGATTGCCCTAAAACCTGTGCTGGGTTCGTTGCATTGAGCAAACGGAGCTGGTTTCCATTAAGCGGTGCAAACGGTGTGGTGACATAGAGCCCGGTGGATTGATAGGACTGACCGACGCTATTGATCGCCCATAACGAGTAGTTGTAGGTAGTTTCCGGTTGTAAACCGGTGTTGGTAAAAACGGTGCTGATGGGCGTCGCGAGCGGTTGGCCATCGCGATATAAGATGTAGGAGGTGGCTGTCGCAGAAGGATTCCAGGACAAGACTGCGTTGGAGCTGGTAATCGAGCTGGCGGAAAAGCCAGCCGGAGCGTCTGGCGGATCGCTAATCGGAAGGTTGGTGACAGAAAAATTATAATTTGAGCCACCATTATTATCCCATGGATTCTGGCCGTTAAAATTAAACACCATGGCGAGGTTGGTGGCTGCCGAGGGCACGATGTAGCTATATTTCCAGGTAGACCCCTCT
>RGTE01000114.1 GCA_010025475.1 Verrucomicrobiota bacterium | reverse complement strand
GAAATTATGAATCCTGCCTCTCCGGCCTTTCCGCCCATTGGGCGTGGAATTGGCTGGCCAACTGGAGCCGTAGGCTCGGCTGCTGGCGAAGGAACCTCCATCTCCGCCCGTTCTGGGAGAGCGGGCCTTTCTGTGGTCGGAAGAACTCTGCGAGGCGTAATGATCTCACCTTCGCGCACAAGCTCTGCTTCAAGAGGTCCGCGAGGAGGCGGAGGGATAATTGTTCTTGGAACAGGTACGATGGCCTCACGATTGATTCCTTGTGATTCAATGGAAAAGGTTTTCCTTACCGGAACCGGGTCATTTAGGTCAAGCAGTGTTTCCTGCATCTCGCTGGCGACACCACGCCGTTGCATCTCTGCTGTATCTGCCTGGGTTCCGCGAACAGCCCCGCGCACTCCAACCTCTGGAAGTTCCGGTATCTGCGGCCTGTGTGCTGGCAATTCTCCGGTTGGCACCGGTCGCATTTCAGGTTGCGGCTTGGTGGTAAGTTCTGTCTTTTCAAGCACAGGACGACCGCCAAGCTCAACTTCCGTCCGCTTAGCCGACTCAACGCCGCGCGCCTGGGTTCTTTGCGCCTCTGCAAGAATTGCGTTCCAATCCCTAAATTCGGCATCGCTTGCCTTTCCTGCCTTAACCCTTTCATTCAGGTTAAGCGCCTCCTCCCTGTTGTATCCCTTGACACGTGTACCGCTTCCAAGTCCGGCGAACAATGCACCAAAAAGCACATCTTCCGCAACTGTCCTAGGCGTTACTTCTGCGCCAAGCACGGCTCTGGTTGCAGTTCCGACCCCGCCTCCGACCACGCCAGAAACAGCCGCAGTCTTGGCGATCTCCTCAACGGCCTTCTTTGTGCCAAGCTCGCGAGCCAACGCTTTTCCTGCCGTGGTAAGACCTCGCGCACCAATACCAGCCGTTGCCACCGTTGGCGCATACTCTCCAGCCGTTGCATAACCCGGTGCATACTTTCTCGCTTCGGAAACAACCGGAAGAAATTTCCGCATACCAGCTTCGGCAATTTCACCGGCAGCAACCATTCCGCCAACGCCGCCAGCAACAGCACCGACCGGGCCGCCAACAAATGCCCCCCCTGCACCACCGGCAATGGCTCCAAGGGTTTGCGCTCCTCCCTTGATGAATCCTGCATACGCAGCCGCGCGCTTTACATTTGCAGGAACTTCCACCGCCTCATTGGCTACAAAATCGTCTATCTGCGCGGCCTGTTCCTCGTTATATCCAGGCAGCGTTGACGCATACTGCTTTGACTGCTCTCCCCATTTTCTTGCAAGATCAACCTTTGATGGATAATCAAGCGCCTTGTAGTCTTCTGTGTTGCTTATTTCAGACCACGATGGAGGAGCCTCAACAGGAGCGGGCTGTTCTTGCGAAGGTGCGCCGGGTATGTTTGCAAGCCTTGCCTGCAACTCTTCCTGACTGATTTCAGGGGCGGAAATAGGCTCCGCCATATTTATCGCCTTGTCTGGTTCTTAACCCAATCGGAGGCCGTGGGTCCTTCTTGCGCTCCAAAAAATCCATTAAGCTGATCTCGCAAATGTTTTGGAGTTTTTGGATCTTTCCACATTCTCTGAGCCTCTTCATTGCTATACGAAATTGTGCTTACGCCATCGGCTCCGGCAAGAACAACCTTTCCGCTTGAACCAGCCTTTATTAGCTGATTTCTTACTGCCTCGCTTGCCATCCTGATTGCATCGTCTCTCTCAAATCCTTCCGCCATGTATGTCTGCGCCAGTTGCGGAACCATATTCCTGTAGATTTGTCCGTAGGAACTTGCCATTGCCTCTCCGCCAGATGAGAACGGGACAGTCGCCGTCATTCCGCCAACATCAACTTTTGCCGTTGGAATAAGCCCCTTCTCTCCGGTAAGTATGTTCTCAATTGCACCCTGCCTTGCGGCCAACACCCTTTGATTGATGTCGTAATCCCTTTGCGCCATTCCGGCGGCAAGCAGGCTTTTGCCCTCATCCATTGCAACCTGTCTGGCAACGTCTCCAAACTTAACACCTTCTCGCTGCTGCCTTGTCTCTTCGGCTCTCTTGGTAAGTTCTTCTGCCTGGGCAATCCTTCCCTCAGGAGTTTCAAGCATTTTATTTTCAAGCTCAATTGCCGCCTTTTGATAAGCAAGCCTGTCCTTCTCGGCCTCAAGTGCGCGTTGCTTCCTATATTCCCTGATTCCCTCCATCTGCCACGGAAGCGGGATAAGCGGATCATTTGGATCAAGTGCCATAAATTTCTCCAATCCTTGAGTCCATCCACTTGCGGATAATTGCCTTTATTCTCGGCTTGTTGCTTATGGATTTTGCAATCCTTTCGCCGTATTTGATATAGAATTTTCTCAAATTGTCCGATGCCTTGGTAAGCATCCATTCCCTGAATTGCATCCATTTCGGGTTTTCTGCCCCGTAAACCTCGCGGGCAACCCAGCACAGAATTCCTGCTTTTCCAAGATTTGCAAAACCTCCGGCAACATCTCCAAATGCCCCACCAATTGCAGCAATATTTTGAAATGGACTTCTATAACCTTGAGCAATTGCGCTTGTCTGCGCGCCGTATGTTCTGGCTTGGTAATCAGACATTGTTCCGTAGATATTGGCAGCATTGCTGGCGAGTTGCACCGGAATGGCTGGGTTAGCCGTTTGGTAGAACTGCTGTGGCGTGGCCTGCGTCTGGAATTGTCCAGGTAGCGGTTGGTTTGCCTGAATGTACTGCTGCGCTGCAATGTTCTGCTGGGATAGGCGCTGCTGGGCAAGGTTGGCAAGCGAAGGTCCAACGGCCAAAAATCCGGCAGCCGCGCCTAAGCGCTGCTGGGTCAGGCTTTGGCGAAGCGCCAAATCGCGGGCTGCTGCGGCACCGGTTGTCTCTCCCGATGCCAGGAACTGCTGTGCCGCCCCATAACGCGCAAGCTTGCGTTGTTCCCCGGCGGCACCGATCTGCGCCGCTTCCTGCACTGCCGGGCCAAGGCCAAAAATGTTGCCACGTGCGGTCTGGGCAGCACGCACGGCTTGCTCGTATCCACGCCTTTCCTCGGCTCCCAAGGTCGAGCCAAGGCGAAGCTGGTTGAGCGCCTCCTGCTCGATTGCTCTGCGAAGCTGTTCCGTTTGCGGAGTGGTTGTTGCAGGCAACTCTTCCGTCGCAAGCTGACGATAGCGTTGCCCAAGCCCCACGGCGGTCTGGTACGCCTCCGGGTCAATCTGTTTAAGCTGTTCACCGGCTCGTTCCTCAGGCAACTTGATAAACTCACGGAACGAAGTGATCTCTTTCAGTCCCTCGGCATCGGTCGGAGTGACTGGCTTGAAATCGGTGATCTGCTGCCCTGCCTTGGTTACGGCACCTTGGACGCTTGCAAGATCCGACTTTAGTTCGTCAATACCAACCTTTGCGGATACCCTGCGCGGGTCGTTTGCCGGAAGTCCCTCATAAAGTTTGTTGGCCGCATCTAGGCGAGCCTGAATGCCCGCAATCTGGGAATTGCCATCCTGGACAATCCGGTTTAGACGACCAAGGCGCGTGGCATTGTAGTCGTCAATAATCTGCTGGTCGGACACTTGAAAATTCAGACGGGTTCCAAGATCGGATGCTCCGTAGTTTCTTTCTCCTCCAAGCGTTGAGACGGCCTGATTAAATGCATCCATATTTGACCTTGATCTCACTCCGCCGGTAAGTCCGGCAATCTGCTCCGCAAGCGTGTTATAGGTTTGATTTTGAGAAAGCTGGTCACGATATTGAGCCTCCAGATCGGCCACTGATTGCCGTGTCTTTTTTGACGCTGCGTTAATGGCATCAGATACCTTTTCAAACTCGTAATTCTTTGCTTCTGCATCA
>RGTE01000113.1 GCA_010025475.1 Verrucomicrobiota bacterium | reverse complement strand
CCATAAACCCAGGGAAAATACCATAAGAGTCGATAGGGGCATAGCCGTAGACTTTCATCGGCACTGACTCCCGAACAGGCTTAAGCGCCTGGAGCAGGGGTGGCATACACCACAGGTCATTGGTGATCCACACAAGGTCCGGCTTAATTGCTGCCGCAATCTCGGCAATGCGATGGGAGCCAAAAGGATCAGGGCCGCCAGCACTTGCCGGATACATCTTGCAATACTCTTGCATTGGCGACGGATCACCATACCAATTCACGGCCAAGGCATGAATTTCATGGTCATCGCAAAGGCGAGGAATGAGTTCTTCTGCCACCCTGCCAAAGCCCGTTTGGGCTCCCACGTCGCCGCAATAAAGGATTCGCGCCACTGCAAGAAAATAACTGCCATTATCGTAATGGCGATTCTTGCTTTTGGGGAGACGATGGCAAAGACTAGGGCATTTGGCTCCTGTAGTATTTGACGGTGCAGCGACAGCGAGCCCGACAGGCGCAACGTTGCCCTGGCATTGGCAAAACGCCCACGCTCACCATTCCTGCGGCGGCATAGCGGATGCAGTCTTCACAATGCTGAGCCTGTGGGTCCAAAATGCGTCTCATTAGCGTGTAGCCTTGCTTCTCTTGCCGGATGGTGGTGCCAGTCCAGTAGGAGCCCCTAACGCTATCGCCATAGAGGCTAATCCTGGCCAATGCCATTGGCGCCGATACTCGCTGCTCTAGCAAGTCCTTAGCAAAGCCCTCAAGGTAGCGATACTCTTCCCGAAGGCGCCAGCCCACACGTCCCCATGCCGCAGCGTCCATGCCTTGCTGGCCGCCATTGCCGACCAATGCTGCCTGAATGTGGGCCGTCTTGAGCAACGCCCGTGTTTGCACTTGCCATTGTTCAATGGAAACGGAATTATCAATGAGAGAAGCCGTGAGAGTTCTCAGTTTTGTTTTAAGGCTATTGATTCGCCCATCAACAATCGCTTCTACAGTCTTGCCACTTAAAAACCTACCATTAGTAGCCCGATAGCGGCCAGTGCGCGGATCATAAGACCAATCTTCGTCTAAGCGCGTGCTCAGTAACACTGCTTCCGCAAGCAATGAAACTGGCGATAGTTCTTCGCTCATTGTTGCTGCGGATCTAAGTCAGTGGCTTCCAACAGGGTTTTGTAACGTTCTGGCGCTTCTTTTTGCCACTGTTCTAAAGCCGCCCTAATGTCATCATCTTCAATGAGGGCCGCCTCATCAATGCCACCAACAATAGTGCCAGAAGCCTTAATGGGATCAATGGCGTCAACCTTGCTGCTCACCATCTTCGCGGCGCCTTTCCTTTCGGGATCAGGGTCGGCTTCACGCTTACGGGCAACAATCGTTTGACGCTCGCTTTTGCTCATTGACTGGGCCTTAGCCTGCGGCAGGCACTTAGGCTTTCCTTCCCCTTCGCCACGATCGCCGCAAGGGCCAAGGATTTCGCCATTGCCACCAATCCTCACCCACTTTTCTTTGAACCATTGCTCAAGATCATCAGCATTGATTTCTTCGCCATCGGCCTTAAAAGCGCCAGACAATGAACCATGCTTTTCCTTGTAGAGCGCCTTGTAGTGTTGCACTACATAAGCACTGGCATAAGCCGAGGGCCAAACATTGAACTTTTGTTTCGCTTCTGATACCGCCCTACTATGCAAAGCTTCATCCTGAAACTTCACGTCACGACGCTTTTCCAAGTCTCGCGGCAAGAACAATCCCGCTTCACTGTCCACTACGTCCCTGCTACCGTCCATTGGCAACGTGCCATTCTGTTCATTCAGAGGATCACGTCCACCAGGAGGCACTGGCTTCCCTTGCGTTTGCTGCGGCAATTCACGGGGGAGCGATGGGTCGAGAGTGGTTTCCATTGACCATTCGCTGCCGCCATAGCGTGCATCGGCAACTTCCTTGGGATGCAACACGCCAAGTTGAATGTAACGGCCATCCACTGCCGCCACCCTTGCGCGAACGTCGGCCTTTTCTCGCTCGTTAAGCTCAAACAGATCATTGAACTTCACGCGCCATGAATCAGGAATACGCCCGCTTGTGGGACCACGTTGGCTCAGGAGAATGTATTCCATGAGCTTTTTCAGGGGACGCCGGAAATGGCTGGCCTGATAGTCGCCTAAAAGTTTGGCAAAATCTCGCTCTTCACTGCGACCAGTGGCGCCAATGCCACTGGGACTTTCGCCAAACAGAATCGTATGAGGAATCTGAGACGCGCCAATAATGTCAATTCTCAACTTCTCCAGCACGCCATCAATTCCACTGAACTGACGAGTAATGAAGCTAAGTTCCTCTTTTTCGGCATCAATGGCGAATCCACGATATACGCTCTTGCTCATATCGTTGAGCACAAGCCTGTTCTTCACGTCGCTTTCTTTGCCATTGGCCAGCATTTGAGACAAGTTGCGAATCTTGTGGACAAAAATGTCAAACTCGCTCAAAAGCATGGAAGCCGAATGCACGCCAGTCCAATAGTGGCGAAAACTATCGTAAATTGGCTGAATGCTGCTCATTCCCCAGCCATAGTTGCGTTGGCGAATCCTGTAGGGCAGCCACATACCATCAAATCGCAGAATCCTATCCTTATGGATGCGCGTGAGATTGGGCTGTTGGATTAGATCGCCTGAAATGATTTGATAGTACGTTGCCTTGGCATAGTCATACAGACTTTCTTCCCCAATCATGGGAGCAATCTGATAGCGGTCTAGCACTTCCATGCCTTCCACTTCCACGATTTTGCTTTTGTCTACTGGCTGATCGGCCGAACGACCATCATTGATATAGAGCAGAATTGCTGCACCACCATACAGCCTTTCGTTTTTGCTAGCCAAATTAAAGTTCTCAAGGATCATCAAATCCTCAATCACTTGTTCCATGCCAACAATTTCCTGAGCTTTTGCGCCATCGCCACCAAACAAAATGCGAAAGCCTTTGCGTGTAGATTGGTCGGCAACAATGTCCACAACTCGCCTAGGAATCCATTCGCCATACAGCCCTTCAAGTTCCTCTTGCGTGAGGAAAATAATGGGTTGAGTGATGGTGGATTGCGACTTGTCGCGCCCCTGGATGCCCATGCCAGTAAAGACATTGGCGAGACCGTCAGTGCGAACACCGGCACCATCAAAGTGGCCAAGGTTCACAATGGGGCCACCATTGTCTCTCGCCAGTGTGGTCATACTAGCTATCGCTTATCAGTTCCTTAACTGTAGCGCCCGTTATACTACGGAGCGTAAGCACAATCCTTCATGGCGATTAGCATTTGCCTCACTGAGCAAGAGCGCCAAATGGCGCTAAATGAGGCTCATCGTCGCCAATCGTCCAACGAAAACAAGGGGCTTTATGGCAGGAATGGTGGCCCCAGATTTGGGGAAAAGGCGCTTAAGGCTCATGAAGTGGGGGCAATGGGGGAAGTGGCAGTGGCAACCTTGCTTGGCATGAAGGAGTTTCTGTTCCAAGAAACTGAAGCGCGTCGTGGCTCTGTTGACCTGCCGCCCGACATTGATGTGAAGACTAGAAATGGCCATAATCGTGATCTGATTGTTCAACTTTCAGAAAGCAGGAATAAGCGATTTGTGCTTGTGACCATTGAAGATAATGCTATACTGATTCATGGCTGGATCAATGGCAAAGAAGCCATGCAAGATCAATACATTCTTGATCCTGCGCGTGGCCGTAAAGCTTATTTTGTGCCACAAAAAGCACTGCAGCCCATGGAGACTTTTCAATGCTTAAATGTTCCCACTTTGCTCAATACGCTCTAAAGTTAGAGCTTTGGCCAAAGCAACAGGAGATTATTGATTCATACTTTGGCGGTCCCGTT
>RGTE01000112.1 GCA_010025475.1 Verrucomicrobiota bacterium | reverse complement strand
CTCTTTTTGTTGTAGGCGCGGATGGCTTCGATCTGGGTCTTGAGCTTTTTTTCGTCTAGCCCGTGGGCCTGAAAGGAAGAGCGGGAGTGGTCCGCGATCCCCAACCATTCCAGACCAATTTCAGCGGCGGCTTTCGCCATGGCTTCGAGAGTGTCCTGTCCGTCGCTAGCGATGGTGTGGTTGTGGAGGCACCCACGGATCGCCCCGCGGGTGATCAGTTCCGGAAGCTTTTTTTTCTCCGCGGCAGGAATTTCGCCCTGATCCTCGCGGATCTCGGGTGGCATGTATTCCAGACCCAAGGCGCGGTGCAGATCCTTTTCCTCTTTGAGGGGGAGGGCCTTTTTGGATCCTTCTTTGAAAAGGCCCCATTCGCTGAGGTGGAGGCCGCGGTCGATGGCGCGCTGCCGCATGGCGATGTTGTGCTCCTTGCAGCCCGTAAAATGGGCGAGGGCGGTGGCCCAGGACTCGGCGGGCACCACGCGCAGATCGCAGGGAAGACCGCCGGAAAGAAGGACGCTGGATTTGGTTTCCCCTTGGGAAACGACTTTTTCGACCTGCGGGGCACTCGTAAAAGCTTCCATCACTTCCTTGGGCCGAGACGAGGAGGCGATCAGGTCGAGGTCCTTGACCACTTCCTTGCCGCGTCGAAGGCTCCCTCCGATCTCGGCCTTTTCAACGGAGCGGCACTTTTTGAGCCGGGCCAGCAGCTCCTGGGCCACGGGAAGTGCATCCCCTAGCCGGTGAAGTTTTCCGTACGCCGCCCGACGGGCGATCGCCTCCAGCAGGTTGGTGGCGGTCTTTTCCCCAAATCCTTCCAAAGAGGCAAGGCGGCCGTCCCGACAGGCCTTTTCCAGGGCTTCGCGGGATTCGATCTTCAGTTTGTCCCGCAGCACTTTGAGTTTTTTTGGGCCAAGACCCGGGAGGTCGAGGAGGGATAGAAGCCCGGGAGGGATGGAGGCCCGCAGTTTTTCGAGGTAAGGAAGCTTGCCGGTGGTGACGAGGGTGATGATTTTCTCCCGGAGCGACTCGCCGATCAGCCGGAGCCGTTTCCAAGGTGCGGGCGGCAGTATGGTAGGCTCGGCATTTGAAGGGGTTCTCGCCCTGCAGTTCCAGAATCGTGCCGATTTCGCGCAGTGCCGAGGCGGCCTCGTCCTTGGTCATTTGGGAATCGTAGTCCTTTTTCACGGTGCTGGGAGACGAAAGGGAGGGTTCCAGTTGCGTGCCTGAAGCGAAAAGGCGATGCTCTACCCGTCGAATCATGAGTGCGGCGTTCAACGAATACGTTCTGACCACCAGCTTGGAGCAGGGATGGGTGACGAACGAGCAGGCGGACCAGGTGCGGGTGGTGCTCGCCGCCAATCCGGCCGTGGCGGCCCTGGATTTGATGGAGGAGCAACAGCTTTTGCCGGGGGAGCATGTTAAAACCCTGCGGGAACTGATCGCCCAGGCTGGTGGAGGCACCGAGCAGGATTCCGGCGTGGTGCGGGCCTATTTGGAGGCGGCGGTGCAGATGGGGGCAAGTGACCTGCACCTTGGTCCCGACGCGCCCGCCCTGGTGCGCATTCACGGACAGTTGAATCCGCTGGAGGGGGCCAACGCCCGCGTCTTGTCGAAGGTAGAGACGGAGCAACTGGCCCGATCCTTTCTTAATCCCAAACAAACTGCGCGGGTTGAAGAGCACGGCTCCATCGATTTTTGTTATGACGCCGAGGGAATTTGCCGTTTTCGCACCAGCGTGGTCCGGCAACGCCGCGGTTGGGAATCTGTTTTTCGGGTTATTTCATCGCGCATCCGAACCATGGACGAGTTGGGCTTGCCTCCGGTGCTCAAGACCCTGACCCGTTATCATAACGGCCTTGTCCTGGTGACGGGCGCGGTGGGAAGTGGAAAGTCCACCACGCTGGCAGCGATGGTCGATCACATCAACAAGGAGAGAAAAGACCATATCATCACTTTGGAGGATCCGATCGAGTACGTGTTCACCCCGGCGGGATGCCAGGTCTCCCAGCGGGAGATCGGAACAAATTCCCAGAGTTTTTCCAGCGCCCTGCGGGCATCGCTCCGCGAAGACCCCGATGTCATCATGGTGGGGGAAATGCGCGATCTGGAGACCATTTCCCTCGCCATCACGGCCTCGGAAACCGGACATTTGGTGTTGGGAACCCTCCATACCAGCACGGCAGCCCGCACGCTGGACCGATTGCTTGACGTGTTCCCGATCGACCAGCAGGCGCAAATCCGGACGATGGTGAGCGAATCCCTCCGTGGGATTGTCTGTCAGCAGTTGATTCCCCGGAAGGATGGGCACGGCCGCGCGCTGGCCCTGGAGGTGCTGGTGAACAACCCGGCCGTGGGAAACCTGATCCGGGAGGCGAAAACCTTCATGCTTCCCGGGGTGATGCAAACCGGCAAGAAGCTGGGGATGCGGTTGATGGATGACAGTCTGCAGGAGCTTTTGGATCAAAATATGATCACTCCGGAAGAGGCTTATCGCCGGGCGGAAAACAAAAAGGCGTTTGCGGCGGCCTTTGCGGGGCAACTGAAATGAACCACCCCATCGACGGGCTGTTTGGCGTTCTGGTGGAGCGGGGGGGGAGTGACCTGCATCTTTTGGAGGGGCAACCTCCCAAGATCCGGCGGCACGGCGAAGTCATGCCGATCCGTGACGAACCACTGACCCACGATGAGATGGTAAGGCTTTTGCAGCCGATCTGTTCGCCGCCGGCGTGGAAAAAATTCCTCGAGAGCGGGGATTTGGATTTCGCCTACGAGATGGACGAGGCGAACCGCTTCCGCTGCAACTTTTACAAACAACTCCACGGGCTGGGGGCGGTGTTCCGGATCATCCCCACCAAAATCAAAACCCTGAAAGAGCTCGGCGTTCCGCCGGTCATCGAGAGTTTTGGAGATTACAAATCGGGGTTGATTCTGGTCACCGGACCGACGGGTTCCGGAAAATCCACGACCCTGGCGGCCGTGGTCGACTCCATCAATACCAAGTATCCGCGACATATCGTGACCATCGAGGAGCCGATCGAATTCGTGCATCCCAACAAACGGGCCGTGATCACCCAGCGGGAAGTGCCGAACGAGACGCCAAGTTTTGCCACCGGGTTGAAGGCCGCGTTGCGCGAGGATGCGGACGTGGTGCTGGTGGGCGAGATGCGAGACTTGGAAACCATTGGGCTGGCCCTCACGGCGGCCGAGACGGGGTTGCTGGTCTTTGGCACCCTGCACACCAACAATGCCCGCAAGACCGTGGACCGAATCATCGATGCCTTTCCCAGCGACCAGCAGGAACAGATTCGCACGATGCTGGCGAATTCCCTGCGGGCGGTCTGTGCGCAGTTATTGCTCAAACGTTCCGATGGCGGCGGCCGTTTGGCGGTGAATGAGATCCTGATCTCGAACAATGCCGTCTCAGCCATCATCCGGGAGGGGGCCACCATGAAGTTGAACGACGTGCTCAAAACCGGCAAAGCGGAGGGGATGCAGCTGATGGACGACGCAATCGCCGGCCATCTTCAGGCGGGCCGGATTTCCCCGATGGAGGCCTATATGAAGGCCATCGACAAACAGAGGTTCCAGGAGAGCCTGCCAAAGGATTCGGGCATCGGATGAGTTGCGAGAAGACGGTGCCGGAGATCCTGTTCCGGGCCACCCAACATTGCCGGAATCAGCGGGAGATGAGCTCGCTGGAGGCTGAAGACTTGGCGACCTGCCTGGCGGATCCGGGCGTTCCGGATACGGCGAAAGTGGATTTCCTGCTGGCTTGGGCGGCCAAGGGTGAGACGGCGGGAGAACTGGCCGGGTTGGCGCGGGCCTTTTTGGCCAAAGCCAAGCCGGCGGGAGTGACAGGGCGCTGGGCGGGC